>JACQXD010000148.1 GCA_016208875.1 Nitrospirota bacterium | reverse complement strand
CTTATGGACTGGGATTGGCCTACAGGCATTCCGATGCATGGACAATCTCTTTTGATGTATATAGAACAGACTGGTCGAGATTTTCGCTCATAGATTCATCGGGGAATGAGACTAATCCTCTTTATGGTGCACCATTAAGTGATGGACGCCTTGAGGACACGACACAGATACGCATTGGAATGGAATATCTCTTTATCAAAGATAAATATGTTATCCCGGTACGATTCGGTATGTTTTATGACCCTGAGCCTGCTAAAGATAGCCCCGATGATTACTATGGGTTTTCTGTCGGGACAGGCTATTCCACCCAAAAGTTTTCACTCGATGCTGCATACCAATATAGAACAGGCAGAGATGTCACAGGAGATGTTCCCGGGATCGAGGGCAGCAGTGCCGATATAACACAGCATTCGATAATGATGTCGGGGATTTATTATTTTTGATAACTCCACCCAACCCCCTCTTAAGTTAAGAGGGGGAATTACTAATGCGGTCATAAGTATGAAGACATTAATTATAAAATCCCTCCTAACCTCCCTTTGCCAAAGGGAGGAAAGATTCCCCTCTATCAAGAGGGGATTAAGGGGTGTGTTCCCCTCTTTAACAAAGAGGCTGGGCTCCCGTTGCCACGAAGTATTGCAACGGGAAGAGGGAAGATTTTTCAATAATGATGCCTTACTTATGCACTCCTTACTATGTTCTCTATTAACAGTTGTATTTTTATTCGGTCTATCAGCTTACACCTTCGCCAGTGATGACAGCGGCACATTCAGAGGGAAGTGGTGGAACTATTATGAGAGGGGGATTACATATTCCGAAAAAGAGGATGCTGAGAATGCGATAAACGATCTGAAAAAAGCCATATCTATGAGATCAAAAGATCAGAGAATGGCAAGGACATACGGAATGCACTTTGTAGATTACTTTCCTCATAGAGAGCTGGGGATTATTTATCTCGATATGGGTAAAATTGATAAAGCCATACCTGAACTTGAGGAATCAATCCGCGGGGAGGAATCTGCAAAGGCAATTTATTATTTAAACAAGGCAAGGAAGGTCAGCCTTCTGAAACAAAAGGATAGATTGTTTAGTACGCCTGCAATAACGATAGAGTCCCCATCAGAAAGAGGGATTATAAAAGACCTCTCAATAAAAATAAAAGGCAGGGTATCGGGTGAAGGCTTTATCTCAAAGATATTGATAAATAACACTCCCTTTAGATTTGAACTTGCAAAAAAAGAGATAGAGTTTGAGAAAGAGTTTGCCGTTGATGACGGCGAAAACAGGATAGTCATAACCACCGAAGACCTTCTTGGTAATATCTCAGAGAAAACTATGACCGTGACAGTTGACAGAGAAGGGCCAACCATAAATATCTTTGATATTCTACCCGAAGAAAAAGAGGGAAGAAAATTTGTAAGGATAACAGGGGAGGTTAACGATAGCACTGGAATACGCAATGTAGTGATTAATGATAAGACTATTGCGGTTAATAATTCAAAGGCATATGAATTCGATATGTTGATCCCCCGCGATATCTCAAAAAATCCCCCCATCCCCCCTTTGCCAAAGGGGGGCGAAGGGAGATTTGTTATTCACGCCTCCGACAGTCTCGATAACGAGACAAAGGCTGAACTTGATATAGAAAAAGAGGTCATCGCCGTTAATAAAAAATCCGAACCTGTTCTGCTTGCTTTTAATGCCAGCGGGATATTCTCATTCGACAAAGAGCCTCCTATAATTAAGCTCAAGGATATAGAAGGTATCCCACCCGTATTTGTGGATAAGTATTATGTTGAAGGTGAGGTCTTTGATAATAAACGCGTTGATAAGGTTCTTATTAACAATGTGGAGATTCCAACGAAGAAAGGTAAAAAGATATTCTTCGGTAAGACTGTGAAACTCGATAAAGAAGGAGATAACAGGATTATAGTGAATGCCCTTGATTCCTCTGATAATAAGACCACATCAGAACTTAAAATTAAAAGAAACATCCCTGATGTAATGCAGGTTGGATCAAGGATGAAAATAACGCTGCTCCCCTTTGAAAATAAGAATCTTGCATATGAACACCTAATAGGTTCATTTGTCAATCAGAAGAGGTTCGGTGTTGTAGAAAGAGAGAAATTGGAACAGATTCTTATTGAGCATAAGATTCGTGATAAACTTGCTGACCCTAAATATGCAATAATGGCCGGCAGGCTTATGGCTGCAGACGCAATACTGGCAACCGCAATAAACGAAAAACAGAAATCTATAGAGATAATTTCGAGGGTTATAAATACAGAGACCTCCGAGGTAATGGAGGTAAAAGATGTGTTTACAGAGGACAAGAGTCTTTCGAGTGTTAAAGAACTCATGGATGGTCTGGCATCAAAGATAGCTGTAAGTTTCCCCATAGTTAAAGGCATGGTAATAAAGAGATCAGGGAAAGAGATCTACTCTGATATTGGTGATACGTCAAAGATAAGAAGGAATATGGGGGTTATTATTTATAGAGAGGGAAAGGAGATAAAACACCACGTAAGCGGCAAATCATTGGGACGGGATACGATTAAACTCGGTGAAGGCCACATAGAGGATATGCAGGAAAATTTTTCAAAGATAAAATTATCGGGAAAATCCAGAGCAGATGAAATAAACGTTAAGGATTTGATAATCACAAAATAAGGGATTTGTTATACTAATGCGGTCATTAGCAAAGCCTCACAATTTGTCATTCCTGCAATCCGCCTTAGGTCGAGCGTCGGGAATCCTATCTTGTAGGGGCGGCCCTATGTGGCCGCCCAGAAAAGGGCAACCACGCAGGGTTGCCCCTACACGGAAAGATTCCGAACAAGCTGAAAGCTAATAGCTGATAGCTTTCAGCTTCTGTAGATTTATATGGAAGACATAACGATAAACATACCTGAAAAGCTCGGCAAGTTCGATATTGTTAAGGAGATAGGCCGCGGCAGCATGGCTGTTGTGTATCTCGGATATGACCCTTTTATGAACCGCAATGTTGCAATAAAAGTAGCCCTGCCTAAAATTCTCAAGGATAAAAAAATGGGTTCTATATTCGAGAAGATGTTTTTCAAGGAGGCTCATATCACAGGTATGCTGAATAATAGATTCCTATTGCCTGTGTACGATGCAGGAATATGCAACGACATGATGTATATTGTTATGGAATACATAAAGGGAGGCAAGACCGTGAAGAACCCTGCGGCAGAGACCGCAGGGCGTCAAACAGCAAAGGAAGATACCCTGTGGCAGAGACCACAGGGAGTTCTTTTAAACTTAAAGCTAACAGATTTTTTAAGAACTTCTTCGACTCCGAGATAATCGAGGTAATAAATTCAAGTGAATGGCTCGAATACAGAGCCGGACAAAAACTTATCGAAGAAGGCGAATTGGCTGATTCTTTTTACGTTATCATAGAAGGTGAAGTAGAGGTCAAAAAGGGTGCTCGAACTTTAGCAATCTTGAGAGATGGGGACTGTTTTGGAGAAATGGCATATTTTACAAAGACAAAACGTACCGCAAGCATCGTACCTATTAGTGGTATCATTTTATTAAAGATAACAAGTACACTATTGGAAAAATCTTCTGTTAATTGTCAGCTCAAGTTCATGAAGATATTCCTGAATACCCTCATAGAGCGACTTTCTGCTGCCAGTTCAGAACTCTCAAAAGCAGCGAATAAAAGTAGTCTCAAGGGGTTATTTAAGGATACAACACCTATACGGTAATATTTTAATCATTTGCATTTTTAGGGTAAAATACTTCCTGCAAGAAAATACGTTCTTGACAAAAATAAACCCATATGATAATAAATTCCAACACAACTAAAATCCCTAAAAGGAGGAGAACATGAATCCAGAAGATCTCAAATACCACAAAGAGCACACATGGGTCAAGGTATCCGGTAAGAAGGCAACCGTAGGCATAACGGACTACGCACAGGATGCGCTGGGAGATATCGTATATATCGATCTCCCGGAAGCTGATACGTCAATCGAAGCAAACAGTGAACTCGCGGAAATCGAATCTACAAAGGCCACTTCATCCGTCATCAGTCCTGTGAGCGGTACTGTGATGGAGGTTAATGAAAACCTTTCGGAATCCCCTGAGGTAATTAATGAGGAGCCCTACGGGAAAGGGTGGATAGCTATCCTTGAGGTAGATGACGACTCCGAACTCGGCGACCTTATGGATGCATCGGAATACGAGAAATATGTCGAAGAGGAAGCGAAATGAGGATAACCATAATCGGGGCAGGTCCCGGAGGATATGTTGCGGCGATAAAGGCTGCACAGTTAGGGGCACAGGTCACCGTAATTGAAGATACAGAGGTTGGAGGAACCTGTCTTAACAGAGGATGTATCCCAACAAAGGCATTAGTCGCATCGGCAGAAACGCTGCATAAGGTAAAAAGCTCCGAAGAGTACGGGATTGAGATCAAAGGCGATATTATCCCGAATCTTTCCAGAATCATGGAAAGGAAGGGCAAGGTCGTTTCTACCCAGGTAAAGGGCATTCGCTCACTCTTCAAGAGCTGGGGAGTAAATCTCATCGAGGGCAGGGGCATGCTCCTTACCCCTGAAAAGGTAGAGGTACGGAAAAGAGACGGCTCTACCGAGATCGTTGAAACGGATAAAATAATATTAGCTACGGGATCGAGACCCGCCCGGATTCCCATTTTCCCTTTCGATGGAGAACGTATCCTGTCGAGCGATGATGCATTAAACATAAAGACCGTTCCTTCGAGTCTGATTATCGTAGGTGCCGGGGTAATAGGTTGTGAATTTGCGTGCATATTCAGGGAATTGGGGACGGAAATTACTATGGTTGAGATGCTGCCGAGGGCAGTTTCTACGGAAGACCCCGAGATATCGGAGCTGCTCGAAAAAGAACTCAAGAAGAAAAAGATAAAGCTCCTGACGGGTGTAAAGGTTGAAAGGACAGAGGGCAAACATGACGGTATCTACGTATTTCTTTCCGATGGCAGAGAGCTTATTTCGGAAAAATTACTCGTATCGATCGGCAGGTCGCTCAACACGGAAAATATAGGGCTCGAAGCTGTAGGGATTAAAAAGGGTGTAAGGGGAGAAATAGAGGTCAACGAAAAAATGGAAACAAATATAGATGGTATATATGCCGTTGGAGATGTAACCGGAGGCATATTACTTGCTCATGTCGCCTCCAAAGAAGGAATCATAGCTGGATATAATGCCTGTGGGGTCGAAAAGAAGATAGACTATTCAATCGTTCCGGCGGCAATATTCACATCGCCGGAGATAGGCTCCGTCGGGTTGAGAGAACACCATGCACAGGAAAAGGGAATAAAGATCAGAACGGGTCATTTCCAGTTCAGAGGTCTCGGTAAGGCCCATGCAATGGGAGAGATAGCAGGTTTCGTAAAGGTGATAGCCGATGAGGCTACGGATAAAGTCCTCGGTATGCATATCATCGGGGCTCACGCCTCGGATCTCATTCACGAAGGCGCAATCGCCATAAAGGCAGGATTAAAAGTCAGGGACATCGCTGAGGCGATACACGCGCACCCTACACTTTCGGAGGGGATCATGGAGGCCTCGGAAGATGTTCACGGTGAGGCAATTCATGCACCAAAAAAGTAAAGGATACAAGATGCAGGATACACGATACACGATAAAAAACATACATCATGCATCATTCATCATGCATCGTGCATCATGCATCGTGCATCATGAATCATGGATCGTGAAAGAGGAGGCATAAATGGGATTGATTGCGGATGTAAATGCGAGAGAGATAATTGATTCGAGGGGAAATCCGACGGTTGAGGTCGAGGTATTCCTTGACAGCGGGGCATCCGGCAGGGCGGCCGTGCCATCGGGTGCATCAACAGGCTCGAGAGAGGCACTTGAATTAAGGGACGGCGGAAAGCGGTTCAATGGAAAAGGAGTAATGGGTGCGGTAAGGAATGTTGTTAGAGAGATCGGGCCAAAACTCAGGGGGGTTGATTCATATGATCAGGTATATATAGATAATCTCTTAATCGAACTCGACGGCACCGAAAATAAGAGTAGGTTGGGTGCAAATGCCATGCTCGGCGCCTCCATCGCCGTATGCAAGGCATCGGCGAATGAAGCAGGCATGCCGTTGTACAGATATATAGGCGGGTGCAATGCAAAAGAACTTCCGGTCCCTATGATGAATATTCTTAACGGCGGTGCACACGCGGACAATAACCTCAACATACAGGAGTTTATGATAACGCCTGTTGGGTTTAAAGATTTTGCCTCGGCACTTCGGGCAGGCGTAGAGATATTCCATGCACTGAAGGGACTTCTGAAGAAAAGGGGGCTGAACACTGCGGTCGGGGATGAGGGAGGATTTGCCCCTAACCTCAGGAGCAATAAAGATGCAATTACTCTTATAATAGAGGCGATCGCAACGGCGAACTATAAGCCGGGTAAAGACATCTATATAGCTCTCGATGTTGCTGCATCGGAGTTTTATTCTAATCGAGGTTATAATTTTGAGGGCAGGATCGTATCTTCGGAAAAGATGGTCTCATATTATGAAAAACTTATTGACAATTATTCAATAATCTCGATAGAGGATGGGTTATCGGAAAATGACTGGGCCGGATGGAAAATCCTTACAGAAAGAATCGGCAATAAGGTTCAGCTTGTCGGAGATGATGTCTTTGTTACAAATACAAAGATCATTAAAAAAGGAATTAAGAATGGAATAGCTAATTCCGTATTGATCAAGCTCAACCAGATAGGGACGTTGACAGAGACCCTCGATGCCATAGAGATGTCTAAAAGGGCCGGGTATACAACCGTTATTTCGCACAGATCAGGTGAGACGGAAGATACCACAATAGCAGACCTCGCAGTTGCATGTAACACAGGGTTTATCAAAACCGGTTCGCTTGCGAGAAGCGAAAGGATAGCCAAATATAACAGGTTGCTGAGGATCGAAGAAGAACTTGCCGATTCTGCCGTATACAAAGGGATAGAAACATTTTATAATCTAAAGAAATGAATCTTAACAATCCCTTAAGAGATCAGGTAATCTCGGAAAGAAAAAAGAGGCGGTTTATCACCTTTATTCTGATAGTTCTGAGCTTTACTTATTTAGGGATAAACCTTCTTCTCGGAGATGCAGGTTTTTTAAGGTACAGAGAGCTTTCCAATAAGAAGGCACAACTTGAAAAAGAGATTGCCGAGCTCCGGCAAGAAAATACCCATGTCAAGACTCAGGTAAAGGTATTAAAAGAAAACCCTTTTTATTTAGAAAAATATGCACGAGAAGAGTTTGGTCTGGCCCGGTCCGACGAATATATCTTCCAGTATGAAAAATAGCTTAAAGTTAATAGCTTACAGCTTTCAACTACTAATTTTTGAATGAATGTGATGAGTGATCCGCTCTATATCGCCTTTCTCTGGCACATGCATCAACCGTATTACAAAGACCCCTTCACGGGAATTTACAGGCTTCCGTGGGTCAGGCTGCACGGTACAAAGGACTATCTCGATATGGTTGAGATACTCGAAGATTTTCCCGAGATAAGGCAGACATTTAATCTTGTGCCTTCATTACTTAAGCAGCTTAGCGATTACATAGAAAATAATGCAACGGATATCTATCTCGATCTTTCTTTGAAACGGGCCTCGGAGTTAACCGATAAAGAAAAGACATTCGTACTTGAAAACTTCTTCCTCGCAAACTGGGACAACATGATACGACCGTTCCCCAGATACTACGAGCTGCTGGTCAAAAGGGGTTTTAGATTTCTAAGAGCAGAATTGACGAGGGTGATAAAATATTTCTCCGAGGCCGACTTCCTCGACCTTCAGGTCCTTTTCAATCTTAGCTGGATAGACCCGATGTTCAGAAAGAAAGACCGGTTACTGAACGAACTCGCAGGAAAAGGGAAAAACTTTACCGAAGAAGATAAAAAACTTTTAATAGACAGGCAATTCGAGATCCTCAGAAAAATAATTCCAAAATATAAAGAACTCAATGCAAGGGGACAGATAGAATTATCCGCTTCACCGTTCTACCACCCTATCCTTCCGCTTATATGGGATACGGACTCGTCGAAGATCGCAATGCCGGATATAAGATTACCCAAAAAAAGATTCTCCCATCCCGATGATGCATCGAGACAGATCCGTGACGCACTTGTTTACTTCGAGAAGGTATTCGGCTACAGACCGGCCGGCATGTGGCCTTCCGAAGGCTCTGTCAGCGAAGACGTCTTGCGCGCAGTTCATGCGGATGGAATAAAATGGGTTGCCACGGACGAAGATGTTTTATCACGATCTCTGGGCAAGGGATTAAGAGACCAGTTAGGTAATCTCACAGAGCCGTCAACCCTGTACAGGACTTATAACTTCTCCGATGTTTCAATTATATTCAGGGACCATAAGATCTCGGACCTTATAGGATTTGTATATTCCGGCTGGGATCCTAAAAATGCAGCAGACGATTTGATAAATAAATTATTGCATATCCGTTCTACGCTGCCGGGACATAGACCGCATCTTATCTCGATAATCCTGGACGGCGAGAATGCATGGGAACATTTTAAAAACGACGGCCATGATTTTCTCCATCATCTATATGACCGCCTGTCGGGAGAGAAAAGACTTAAGGCGGTAACGGTATCGGAATACCTGAAATTCGATGCCGGCGAGAAACTCGGCAGACTGCATGCAGGTTCATGGATAAACGGAAATTACAGCATCTGGATAGGTCACGAGGAGGACAACCTTGCATGGGACTACCTTACCGACACGCGGGATAATCTTGAAATGTTCCAGAAACTCAAGCCCGAAAAACCCATCGATGAGGCATGGAATGCCCTTTTTGTTGCAGAGGGCAGTGACTGGAATTGGTGGTACGGTGACGAACATTCAACAGAGACTCAGGAAGAATTCGATGAGCTCTTCAGGCTAAACCTGATGAAGGTCTACAGGGAGATGGGCAAGGAGATACCTCCTTATCTCTTCGTACCTGTGCTCAGGGAAGATAGGACTATCCTGCCGGAGATCGCGATTAGAGGCTTCATAAGTCCAAAGATTGACGGCATTGTCACCAGCTATTATGAATGGTATCAGGGTGCATACCTCGCAGTCGGAAAATCCGGCGGAAGCATGCACAAGGCAGAAAGTCTTATATCGTATATCTACTATGGCTTCGATCAAGATAATCTTTATATAAGGGTGGACCCTAAGACTTCTTTTAATGACTTTCCGCCTGAGACCGTGTTCTCCATAAATATTATAAGACCGTTCCCTTTCAGGATTAATATAAAACAGGATGGAAAATCGATAATCGCAGGGCTTTACGAAAAAAAAGACGAGGCATGGGTAAATATAAAAGACATAACCAATATAGCAATACAGGATATAATAGAGACGGCAATACCATTTAAAGATATAAATGCAAAAGAAAAAGATGAGTTGGATATCTTCGTCTTAATTAACAAAGACGGCGAAGAAATAGAACGCTGCCCGTGGAGGGGTTATATAAGCATCATAGTACCAACACCCGACTTCGAGGCGATAATGTGGTATTGAACTGCCTTACACTACACTAAACCTTGCGGTTGCATAAAAACATACGCAGATAGCTACGCTTAATTAATGCAACGTTAGGGTAAACAGTGGGTCTGCGACAAAAAAGTAGGTATTTTGAAACCCCCTCTTTGGAAAAGAGGGGCGAGGGGAGATTTTAAGAAAAAATTACTATCATAAAATCCCCCTACATCCCCCTTTGCCAAAGGGGGAATATTGATAGCAATATGCTTTTACCTATAAATTTGTCGCACACCCGTAAACAGTTCCGCTGCTGCTTTTTGGGCAATATCGGAATCCCAGTAAGCGTATATCTTTGTTTTATCCTCGCCGATATTATCGAGGAGGTAAGGGCTTCCAAACGATATAAATATCTCCGCCCTGTTTTCGAGTTCTTTTAAGCATTTTATCAGCCACGGGCCAGGCCCTCCCTTCCATGCCTTGATGCCGGAAAATACCGCTGCAATCGTCTCCGCGCTTCCAATCTCAGAAAGGTTGATCTCTTCCCCTGCTTTAAAACTAAAATATCTTAGATTGTGATACCTTACTCTTAACTTGCTGATTAATGACCTACCCTTATCTTCGTTATCGTCATTAAGAACTATCAAGATCGGCCTTTTCATCTCCTTTATCTGCCCCGATACCCTGATCGCCTTTCTTGCAAGCTCTTCTGAAAGTCTCTTATGCCTTTCAAAATCAGGGGCAGCAGGAGTTTTTAGCTTTTTACTAAACAATTTATTTCCTGAAAGCCGATAGCCGATAGCCGATAGCTTCTTTTCAAGATAAGCGGCGACCCCATCCGGATTCGTGGGATGAAGCAACAGATCGACCCCTGCCCTGAGTGCCATCAATGAAGCTTTTTCCTCCAAATACTTTCCTATCGCTCCCATGTTGAGGGCATCTGTTATTAATATGCCCTTGAATCTCATCTCATCCCTCAGGTATCTGACCGTCTTTTCGGACAGAGACACGGGAATACCTAAAGAATCCAGTGCAGGGACCTTCAGATGACCGAGCATAATCATCTTAACGCCCTGTTTAATTGCATCCCTGAAAGGAACAAGTTCCGTCTCTTTAAGCGATCTCAGGTTTTTTTTTATAGAAGGTATACTTAGATGCGAATCAATCTTCGTATCGCCGTGACCCGGGAAATGTTTGCCGCATGCTGTGATACCCATTGATTGCAATACTTTTATCATCTCGCACCCGAAAAATGAAACGGTCTCTCTATCTTCGCCAAACGCCCTCGTTGAGATGATGGGATTCTTCGGATTCGTATTTATATCCAGCACAGGGGCAAAGATCGTGTTTATACCTGCATACTTAGCCTCAGCAGCAATTGCCTTGTATGTTTTTCTTAATAAGGGCAGGGCAAGCCCTGCCCCTACAGCCTCCTGATAGCTGATAGCCGACGGCTGACAGCTTTTTATCGCTGATGCAATTGCCATTGCCGGCGGGAATATCGTACCGCCTTCAATCTGCTGCCCCAATCCCTGCTCAAGGTCAGAGGCGATGATCAATGGCTTTTTAGACTCTTTCTGAAGTTCTCTTATCCCAAGCCTGACAGTATCAAGTCCTCCCCCGAAGACAATAAACCCTGCAATACCTTTTTTGACGAGTCTTAAATAATAATCAAAGTTTTTTTCTATTTCCTTCCCGTTTAAACGTGGGATCATAAACCGATAAAAATTCATGGGGTATTATAACAGGAAAATTAAATCCTAAAGCAGAGATAGAGTCGTAAAATATAGTAAGAGATAGGAAAGGCGGGTGAAGGACATTTTCTGAAGGACATTTTCTGTTGACAATACACGGTTTTTTAATCAATAATTAACCGGTAGAAAAGTCATGGAGGTGTTATATGAGATATAAAGTAAGTCTTAAAAAAACTGAGGAAGGTTACTCTGTTTGGGTTCCTGGTCTGCCCGGTTGCTGGTCTCAAGGAAAAACAGAGGATGAAGCATTAGAGAATATAAAAGACGCCATAAAAGCATATTTAGAAACAGTTGAGGAATTGAGCAAAGACAAAGAGACGCGATATGTAGACGTAGCTTATGCCTAAATTATCAGGTATTAACCACCACAGAATCACCCGAGGCTATAAGGACAATTCCCTGGCCGGGTCTGAGATCGTACGAAAACTGCATCGGGACGTAATCCATCGGATATTCCGGCGATATATCTTTGAGGGGCAATCCGGACTGGAAAAATCTCCTAAGATTTTCAGTATGGAAATATTGTCTGTTGTAAATGTCTTTATTAAGGATAAGCAGTGCTTCTTCATGTACACGCGGCGACGCCTTCCATATGAGTAAGATATTAGGGTTATCGCAAGGGATTATTTCGGTGAGTGCATCCTCCCGGAAAATAGCGTGTTCCGACTTGATCCTGTTAACACGGGATATAAAGTATGTGAGATCAATATCCGTTTCTTCCATATCTTCGGGTTCGGTCTTTATAACATGAAGCCTTTTCCGAAAACCGAATTCAAATCCTATGGGCATCATGACCCCTGCGGAAAACAGGGACGAGAAAAGATAACGCTGTTTCATTCCATGTATATTGCCGTTTAGCTCGTCGCATAACCTTGCGGTATCATGACTTTCCGGAAAGCTTATGGAAGGTACAATCTCCCGTGTAAGTGCATACTGTTCCATCAGCCAGTGGTTGCCGAAGTTCCACCACTTTGAACTGTTGAATATATAATCAAACCCTGCAGCAGCAGTCTTTCGCGTTAGGTCAGGCGGACAACCGAGGGTTTCCGCAAAAAAGAGTAGATCGGGATACCGTTTCTTTGCCTCGTGTATAAGTCTTTCCCATAAACCCCTCGGTATCTGATACGCTGCATCGCACCGGAATCCCTTGAAACCCAATTCTGCCATGAACTTAACTATACCGAGAAAAAATCGAAAGAGTCCCTCTTTATCCCTCGAATCTCTATGATCGAATTTTGCAAGGTCTTTCCACACCACCTTTTTCCCATTCTCCATGGCAAATGGATGTTCTATCTGTCCCCTGCTATTTCTTAGAAACCATCCGGGATGCGACTTAACCAGTTCCGAATCCACTGCACAATGATTTATTACGAGATCAATCATCATCTTAAGATCAAGCCTATTCGCAGCAGCGATCATATCTTTTACCTGTTCCTGAGGGGACTTATCGCTTTCCACGTTACTTAAACGGGGATTGAAGGCAAAGTAATCTTTTATTGAGTATATGCTTCCTGAAGCCCCATGGAGTTGAATCGGATTAACAAAGACCCAGTTAAACCCCATTCCCGATGCCCTCGAAAAGTGTCTTTCCCATTCTGAAAATTTTCCGGCCAAAAGGGGGAATAAATTATAGACGATCATTTTCCTGTATTTCTTACCAATGCGGTTATTAGTAAATCCACTTACTTCACCCTCCCCTTCATCCCCTCCCCTCAAGGGCGGGGAAATATTATAACCCTCTCCCCTGGCGGGAGAGGGCGAGGGTGAGGGGACTTTACTTATGAACTCCTTAGTATCCGTCTTTATGCCCTTTTCTTCCACGCGTTTTACGTCAGGTTCCATCTGGCTACCGATCATTTCGATGAGCCTCTTTCGGGCATTATCGAGAAGTTCCTCGGGCTCAGGCCATTGTTCTAATATGATCGCCACTGAGAAGTTCCGGTTTTTCAGCCGTTCTATGAATCCAATAATACCGGATGGGTCATTTCCGGCCGGTCCGGTGAAGATTGGAAGATGACTGTCAATGTCTCCGTAGTTTTCGTG
>JACQXD010000159.1 GCA_016208875.1 Nitrospirota bacterium | reverse complement strand
ACTATTGTTTCATAAACGCCTGGCTGCTTCTTTCAGCTTTGGATTATATTGTATTCTTTTCATTATAAACACACCCCTGCACCCCTCTTTTTAGAGGGGAACTTAAGACTACCCACTCAATATGAAAAAGAACCATTTTTTTAATGTATAGATTCGAAATGTTTCTTCTGATATTAATGGCTTAAAACTCGAACAACAACCCGCCCATAATAGAGCGCCCGCCCAGGTCAATATTTTCCTTCCCGAAATTATCCACTTTCGATGACATGATCTCGATAAAAAGGTAGGTATTGGAAACGTGCCAGCTATCGTAGAAATCCTTTGCCACTTCGGG
The DNA here is from genome assembly GCA_016208875.1 of Nitrospirota bacterium. Classification (GTDB taxonomy): domain Bacteria; phylum Nitrospirota; class Thermodesulfovibrionia; order Thermodesulfovibrionales; family UBA1546; genus JACQXD01. The sequence goes on along the minus strand of JACQXD010000159.1, from coordinate 40,003 downwards.
CTCAAGTATGTCGAGGAGGAACTGCAGACCTCCTTTAACATGGTAACCCGACATACCGCCCGATACGGTTTCTCCGTTCAGCCTCTCCCTGTAAGCAACGCAAGAATATCCTCCACCGGCATACGGGACCACAATCTGGTTTTCTAAAAACGCAAGCCTGAAGAGAAGAGAAAGGTGTACCGGTATTTGTGTGAATGTCACGGTGTCGCTGCTTGTCCTCCCGCTCTGGGTTATTGCGCTGCCCTTTGCAGAGGAATATGAGACGTCAATATTCAGTTCTGCCTGTCTGAACGGTTTCCACCCTGCCTCTATCCCGAAAAGCCCGCTACCTTTATGGTGATAATGATCTTCCCATCCTACGATTTCTGATTTTAAAGATCCTCCCCTTAGACCTAATGACCATCGGGGAGATTCGGCAGAAACAGGATATCCGGCAGCAAAGAAGATGGTAATAGCTATTATGAATATGAAATATTTATGTTTCAATTTGTCTTCCTCCGTTTCCACCGATACAAACCGAGATACGCTGAGGAAAGCAGGATCAACAATAAGATAGTTATCATCCATCCGGATGACGTACCGAGGTATATCTTTGCAGTCCAGATGAAAGGGATCAGTGCACACCTGATAACCGGTTTGATCGCTTCATGGTCTCTGATGAAAGAGGCGATAGGCGGACTTAGGGTATAATAGCCGGATACAAATACCCTTCCAACCGTATTGGTAAGAAGAAACCGGTCTCTGAATTTTCGCAGCAGCATAACCTCCGGTTCCATGCCCGAACCATATGCTGCCGTAGCTATGAAACACATGTTTGTATCCTTGAGATGCGGGAAAAAGCTACTTTCTTCGGGGTAGTCGCTCTTCTCGCCCGATTTCGGCCCCTCCGCCTTTGAGGATAGTTCCGCGATTGCCTCATTAAGCAATTCACTCTCGTGGCCGTAATTATCATAAGCGGATACCGATGCATAATAAGTGGACGTAAAGTATGCCGATACAGCGATATAATAAGTAGTATTATTGGTGAGGTTTTCAAGGGTATGAGACGTCTGATTCCCTACATCGATGGGGGTTCCATAGCTGCCGGAAGAAGTTCCGTAATAGAGATAATATCCGGATGCCCCTGAGACCGCATTCCATGAAATATATAATCTCCTGTCTCCAAATCCGACAGAGAGACCATCCGGGGCTACGATTGCATATCCGGATAAATTTGTAAGTGTAATGCTTGTTACATTCCCTACGTCTATAGGCGATGCTCCCTCGGCCGAGGTCCCGTTATACGATTCGCCGGAGCCGTCATAATCAAAATATATTTTATATCCCGTGATGTTGTATGCAGCATTCGTCGACCATGTTACGTTCATTGATGTAGTATCAACTTTTTCGACGGTAATACTCCCGATGCGGAAGATGGTCTGATCCATATCGGACCCTCCGTATACGCCTATATCCGCAGTCGTACCATCAGGGTCTGAACCGGTTCCTGAGTCAATGGCCGGGGATCCGCTTTGGAGATGAAAATCGTTAGAAGATGTATCAACGAATTTCGGATCTCCTGTAATACTCGTAGTGTCGCTTGAAGGATAATTGGAGGTAGTATTATTGTATAAAAGGTTTGTCTCCAACGTTAACCCATCCATGTCGGACGATGCCCCGGTGGTTATATCGGTTTCATTATCAGAAAGGATCGTGTTGGATATGGTTATAGTGGGTTGATTACTCAGGCTTATTGCTGTGGTACTATTTCCGTTTATAACCGAGTTTTCGATCGTACCTGACGAGGCATCACAGTTGATTCCTGTGCTGTTGCCGTTGACAACCACATTTTTTATAGTAAAACCGGTTATATTTGTCAGGCTTATCCCTGTAGAACCATCCGTTATGGTTATATTGACAATGCTTGCCGATTTGGCCCCGGTCACTACTGTTCCGCTTCCACTTCCGTCAATTACCGTCCTCGCCGTTTCAAGCCCCTTTACAGTGATCCCTTCCTTCAAGGTTATCTGCTCATAGTATGTCCCCTGCTCTATACAGATCGTGCTGCCCGAAGATGAACTATCTATGGCCGTCTGTATACTTTCATCCAAAGCGACTGTCGTTGTACAGTCCGCAGCATATACGGAAGGCGCCAGAGTACATAAAAACCATAGAACGAGATATAAGACCGGAGATATTCTCATACTCAAGATTCCTCTCTTTTCCCTGATTTTTCGCTCTCCCTGAGGAAAGGTACGATATATTATATGACAAAAAACAAAAAATGCAAAATGGAAAAAAGATGGGGATCGAACTTCACAATTTTATTATACCCTTGACAATCGCGAATTTTATAAGACCGGTGCGTGTGTGTATATCGAGTTTTTCAGAGATGTTTGTCTGGTGGGCAATGGCTGTCTTAACGCTTATACCGAGGGTATCGGCCATTTCTTTATGTGTATAACCCTCTGCTATGAGTTTTAAGATTTGTTTTTCCCTGTCCGTTAAAATATCGTAAGGGTCGTCTATCTTTTCAGCCTTTTTAGTCCCCACGTATTCATCGATAACACTGGCGGCGATGGATGGATGCAGGTATGCCTCACCTCCGGCAATGGCGTTTATAGCTGTAATAAGGTCTTTGCCTACGGCCTTCTTCAGCATATATCCCGAGGCCCCTGCCCTTAGAAATCGCTTTATATACTCCTTGTCATCATATTGGGTAAGGACAAGGATTTTAACGTCCGGCCGGATTTTTTTAATCTCGGTCACCGCCTCCAACCCGCCGAGTTTAGGCATGGATATATCCATAAGTACGATATCCGGATTGAGCTTCTTGACGCCATCTATGGCCTCCAGCCCATCCGCTGCCTCTCCTACCACCTCTATGTTAGATGACATTTTAAGGAATGCCGCAATGCCTTCCCTTACCAGTGCGTGATCATCTGCAATTAGAACTCTTATCTTAGACATAGACCCTCCCTCTCTGCACAAGGCTACAGAGGAATCTTTAAGCTGATCCCTGTTCCACAACGCGGCATAGAACATATTTCAAATTTAGCATCGATAAGATAAGCCCTTTCCCTCATGCCTAATATGCCGAGAGACCTCTCATCTTCGGTATGCCTTAATATAGAACAGGCATCAAATCCCTGTCCATCGTCCACTATATCGACATTTAAAGAATTTTTATTATAGTTTAAACGGATAAAAACATTTTCTGCTGCCGAATGCCTGGAGATATTCATTATCGCTTCCTGCATGATCCTGAAAAGTGTTATCTCGATCCTCGGTTTGAGTTTTGCTCCCCCTGCCTCTATGATATCTAAATAATATTTAATGCCCTTTTCCGACAGGTGCCTGTCGAGGAGCCACATGACAGCCGATTCAAGCCCGAAATCATCGAGAACAGATGGTCTTAGGTTCTGAATCGTATTGTGTATCCCGTCGAGAGTCGTAAGCACAATGTTTCTCATCTCCTCTACCTTTTCCGGAGAAGGTTCGGGATACACCTTACACATATCGATCTTCATCAAAAGGGCCGAAAGCGACTGCATTGTTTGATCGTGAAGACCGCGGGCTATCCTCTTTCTCTCGTCTTCCTGTGCGGATATTACTTTCTTAAGCAGGTTCTCCAGCTTTTCCCGGCCGGCCTTTATCTGTCTTGTCCTTTCGATTACCCGATCTTCGAGGGTTATATTATACCTGCGAAGCTCTTCTAACGAATCTGCCAGCTTAATTCTCATGACCTCAAAGCTGCTACTTAACATCCCGATCTCGTCCGTCCCCCCGAATTCGATCGACCTCGACATATCTCCGGATGCAATTTTATGAGTTGCGCCGATCAGTCTATGTACGGGCTTTACTATACTTCTGCTCATTCCTATTCCGAGCAATAAGGCAGTTACGATAGAGATAATGCTTAGAATTAGGAAGCCCTCTCTTAATTTTGTCGATGGGGAAAAGACTATCCTCTGGGGTTCCCTTATAGCTACGCCCCACGGGGCCATAGAGAGCGGGACAAAGGCAAGCATGTCTTCCGTTTTACTCTTATGGCCGTCTTCTGTGTGGCATCTATGACATGTTCCCACAAAGCTTTTCTTACCGGCTATCAGATTTCCGATGAACCGGTTATGGTCGCTGCAGGTGAGAATTCGCCTGGGGGCGTTTGATGCAATTATGATACCGTGGCTGTCAACGAGTTCTATGGAAGTATTTGCCTCTGCCGGAATGGATTTTATTATCCTGGTAAATGCGTAATTTGTAGGATTGACCTCGCCGCCTGCCATGCCGATGACCTTTCCGTCTTTGTTCTTCAACGGTACAAGTGCAAAGATAACCTTTCTCTTTGTGGTCTCTATTGTGTATACGTCGGAGACTATAGGTTTTCCCTCCGCGATGTTCTTACTGACAAAAGGGATGCTTAACAGGTTTATTTTCTCACCTTCTTTGTACGGATAAGTCATAAGGACATTACCGCCCATGTCTATCAGAAAAATCCTGTCCGTAAAGATAGAGTATTCGTAGGCGGTCTTGAGTGCCTTTTTTTCGGGTTCCCAATCGCCATCATCAATGTCTATCTTGCCGGAAAGCGAGATGTCGTATAATCGCGTAAGATTCTCCTCGATCAGATGTTCGATATATTGGCCTATAATACGCGATAGTGTAAGCCTCTTTTCCAATGATCTTCTTATACTGTCATTGATGCTTAGATGGCTGATGATACCGAGGCTGACGAGAATAATGAGCATGCTCAATATAACCGAAAGTATTATCCTTCTTTGCATGGTTATAACTTAAGCTATACTTATTTTTTTGTCTACCCTCATGATCGTCACCGCTCACTGTCATGTTGTCCGCAGATATCTTCCGAACGTAGACCTTCCATACGTGCCAATTCTACAGGGTGTTCCCGCAGCATCCTTTCCCTCGAGACATAACCAGTTAAAATTCCCGTATCGAGAGGGAAAACATCGGGGCTGAATATGGAATTGTATATATGCCATATGGCAATAACAAGAAAAATGAGCAATGCCTCATTTGTGTGCAGTGCCTTTGCAGCAGGGATGATCTCTCCTGATAGAAATCCGGTTACCGGCATAGGGAACCAGAGTATAAATCCCGTCATAATCATTAAAAGCACGCCTGTAAGGATTCCCCAATATTCGAATTTTTGCTTATAATTGTATCTATCGCAGCAGGCCGGCCGGTCTGTCAGACCAAGATAGTATTTCATATTGTCTATAGAGTCCGTGAAATCCTTTTTGTTGATAATCATAACGGGTCTCCATCTTTTGAAAAGGATACCGTAAGATGCAACTACGATATGCTGAAGGGTCAAAAATGTTAGGAACAGGCCGGAGATGCGATGGATAAGCCTGACCGCATCTATGCCGCCCAGTTTGATGACGAGCCACTGCGACGCCTCGAAGATATAAAATTTTTGTGACAACCCGGTCGCTACCAATACCATAAAGGTTGCAGCGATAATCCAGTGCTCGATTATCCGCAGGACATCGAATCTTTTAATATCTTTTTTTATTCCGTTATCTTTCATCTTTTCCCACCCCTCATCTGTTTATCGCGTATCGCCAGATATGCAATATAATTTGAAGCAGAAGACCGATCACCATAACAGGCATTAAAATGTCATATGCCCGGTTAATAACAAAAACCAACTGTGCCTTCTTTAGGCTCGGTTCGTAATGAGATAGCCACGCATCCGGAAAATTCTTTGTTGCATCCTTATGACACTGCCGACATCTTTTCACCATGTTGGCCTTTAGGATTGCTGCGGATGTGCCTCTCGTACTGGTTATATTATGGGTCCCGTGACAGTCGGTGCAGACAGCTATCGGTCTCGCAGGCTTTGTAAGCGTCTCTCTCTGCATTTTGTAGAAACTTAAGGTAACACCGTGAAAATCCGTCAGGTAGGTCTTTACAACATCGGTTGAAAGACCGTATTTCCCCATGATGGCTTTGTCGGCATGGCAATTACCGCACATCTCGGGTATCCTCTCGTGATACTCCAATGTAAGGGGATTCTGGATGTCATGTACCCTGTGACAGTCTATGCATATGGGGACATCCTGGTTGGATTCGTTGATAAGGGCATTGCCGTGAACACTCTTGGTATATACATTATATACCTCCGAATGACATCTCTGGCATCTCCGTGCTATCGATATCCTTTCCTTACCAAAATGGGATATGGAGTGGGAACCGTGGCAGTCGATACATACCGGCGCACGCAAATTGCCCTGACTGAGCACGGAAAAATGTATGCTTTCAAGGGTCTTGGTATATTTATCGAAATGACATCTCCTGCAATTCTCCGAGGAGGCAAGGGTATATTCGCGCCTTGACCTGAAGTTTCTCTGGGGATGTTCTTCAGAAGAAAAACCAAAATGGCAGTCCGAGCAGCTAAGCTTGTTATGAACGGAGTCGTTTAATAACGAAATATCTATTCCGAGCGATAATATCTCCCCGTTTTTAAATTCCATCTCCACCCCATTGCCGTGGCATTTCAGGCAGTACTGCTCCTCATTCTTAAACATCCTCTTGCCCACGCGTATTATCGAATGAGAACCGTGACAGTTAGTGCAGGGATGCGATCTGCCTTCTTCTTCCTCGCTGAACAATCTGGCATGGATGGATTTTGCCTTGATCTGCTCTTGGGTATGGCATCGCCTGCACACCCGGGACAATTGTATCGTATACTGCTCTTTGCTTCTGAACCTTCTTTCCGGATGTTTATCTGCGGAAAAATCAATATGACAGTCTGAACATGTTAAGGAATTATGGATGGAGGCCTTAAATTTCTCCGCATCCACATATGCCTCTACGAATTCGTTATTCTCAAAACTCGCGGTTATACCTTTTTTACCGTGGCATCCCAGACATCCCTGCGATTCCTCCGAAAGACCTGTCTCTTTTGCAATACCGCTATTAACTAAAAGAACAAAGAACAGAGGCAGCAAGAGGAACACACCCCTTAATCCCCTCTTAATAGAGGGGAATCTTTCCTCCCTTTGGCAAAGGGAGGTTAGGAGGGATTTTATAATTAGAGTCTTCATACTTATGACTGCATTAGTAATAGCTGATAGCTGACAGCTTTTAGCTATCCATGCGTTTAATAAATTTTTGAGCAATGTCTGCATTTCCGAACTATCTCTCCGATATCGGGAGGAATACCGTCTCACAATAGTATCCCTCCCGGCAGATTTTTTCAATAAAAATTTAATGTCCCTCATACCCGGGTTCTTCCCTGATAACAGGCATCCTGTTCAATATCCATCTGAAAATGAGGATGTGAATGGTGGCGAGGGTCATAACTATAGAAACCTCCTGCCACGGTGGAATTATGTGGTGCAGGTGATCCGGCAAATTCCAGTTGAATGCTATTACCGAGACATTTATCCTGTTTACTATGATGCCGGCAACGGCATAGAATGCCCCGAACCTGACAATACCTGCGCTGTATTTCTTTACTCCGTATGTAAGAACAAGGGCAGGAAGGAGAACAAATCCCAGCATTTCGAGGAGAAACCATTTTCCATAAGGGGTGTTCAGCAGGTACCAGTTGTTATCATGGGCTAGAGCTACCAATTTCAATGCAAAATAGACATAGATACCGACACAGGCGCCTTTCCCGAGTCCGACTGTAAGGCTGTCAAGACTTTCGAGAAAAGTATGGCCCGCAGCACTTCTAAGGAATCGAGCTGCGAGGGTGCTGACGACGATTACCATTGCGAGGGCTGCATAGATGCTCGAACTGAGAAAGAGGTGCGGTATATACGATGAAAACCATAGGGGATGGAGTTTGCCGGGGGTGAGCAGGAACATCGCGCCGAGTGCCGACTGATGAAGCGTTGACAGGATTATACCGGCAATGGTCATGCCGATAACCATCATCGTTGCCCATTTATAAACCCTCCTCGACTTGATCCATTCCAGTATAGCCTCGCTGAACTCAAGAAACTGGACTGTAAGGTAAGTGGCAACATGCCATGCCACAAGGAAGAGAACCGAGGCTGTACCGAATCCGATTATCATGGGGTAATATATACGCCATGGTCTTCCAATATCGGTTAAGAGGTAAATAACGGCAAATAAGTAACCCAAAAAACCCGTCAGTATGCCGAGTCTCACCAATGGCTTGAATTTTTTAAAACCAAAAATGTAGTAGGCAGTACCCATTATAAATCCGGTGGCAGAGAGGGGAACACCAGCGAACAGTCCCCAACCGAGTGTGATTCCCCATGGGTATTCGTTGGATGCATGGGTAGCCGTGGCAAGTCCGTATATAAAACGCACCGCTATAACAGGGATACCGATGCTCAGGATAATCGCTGCAACAATGTTAAACGGCGTTAAGAGTTTGCCTGCATATTCGGGCCAGGACATCCCCATGAGCAGTTTATCCATGAACCAGGATCTAAAGTCGTCTTTTGATAATGTTCCGTTATGATTCATTTTTCCACTCCTTTCTTCGAATTTTGATCCTTATCTTCTTCCATTGTCTCCCTGTGGCGCAGGGCCGCATAACACATCCCGAAAAGGGCCGGCCAGACGGTAAATACCACAGGAACAGCACCGAGAAATCCCTTGGTCTCCTCGATGATCGGTCTGTTGGGGATATTTGTCGGAAAGTCAAGCTGCTCAAAAGGAACACCTGAGATATACATCCAGCTCGTGCCTCCGGCCTCGTGTTCCCCGTAAATATGGTCGATATACCTGTCCGGGGTTTCAGCTATTTTTTTCCTTGCTAACTTGATTAAATCCTTCCTTTTGCCGAAGGTTATGGTACCTGCCGGGCATGCCTCTGCACATGCAGGGATGCCTCCGGTCTTTATCCTGTCATAACACATTACGCACTTTACGATTTTGGGTTCAAGGGCGCTTTCATAATCATAGGCCGGCACATAAAACGGACAGGCTATCATACAGTACCGGCATCCGAAGCATTTCTCCGGATCATAAAGAACAGCACCTTCTTTAGTCTTTGTATAGGCATGTATCGGACATGCAGAGGCACATGCCGGCTCATTGCAGTGGTTACATTGCACCTTGCGGTATATAGGCGTACCTTCATCTTTTGGGTTTTTGTACCGGTTGACCACCGTATATGCCTTTGCAGTGGGCCTCCTTTTTTCCTTAAAGACAGACCCATCGTCAAATGAGGTCTCCGGTTTTGGAAGATTATTTACCTCATTGCATGCCTTTTCACAGCTTCGGCAGCCCACGCATTTGGTTAAATCCGTAAGACAGCCATAGCGATCGGGCCACCCTGAAAGGTCTTTGGAGGCGGACGCAGTCGCATAACTACCAATGAGGGCAGAACCACCGACTACTGCTGCGGTCTTCAGAAAGTCCCTCCTGTTAAATCCCTTTGTACCCTCTCTCTCCGGTGTTTCGGAATCTTTGTTTTCGATATATTTTTTAGGGGCTAATCTTTTGGGTATTTTAGCCATAAACTCCTCCTTATAAACTCATTATTTAAGACTCGTTTTTTGTTCTTTTACTGCATGACACATCTCTGCACAACCCTTAGGATCTACCCCTACATTACCCATACCCTTGTGGCATTGAAAACACGTTTGATGGTATGCGGTCTTAAGGCCCGGCATAGCCGGATTTGCAGGGTCGTAAGAACTATGACAATCCTTACAAGCCATAAAATTATTACAGACCGAGTTCTTGAAAGTCGCAGGGGTAACGGAATGGCACTCTTTACACGGCAGTTTTCCGCTGTCACCGTGCTGGTGATGGCACATTCCACAGTTTGCTGCAATAGAGACATGTTTCGAATGATCAAACCGAACCGGTTCGTATTTTACGGACAGGCTGTCGAGCTTAACGATCACAGGAATCTTTGCCGACATTTCCGCATAGATGGCTGTTGCAAAAAAAATACTCATAACGATCGCTGCTATTACTGTTCTTTTCATTTATTTCCCATCCTTACTCGGCAATTCCATGAGAAGAATATCACATTCACACGGGATTGCCGGATATTAACTCGGAATTTACTTCTCTTCATCCTGTTTATCTTCTCCCTTTTCCTTTTTCTTGCCCGCCAGATAAGCCTCTGTGGGTCTCCACCCGAACGATGCCTCTCTTCCTGCCAGACCCAATATACCGTTAATCACGGTTGTGCCGAGCGTGAACATAAAGACAAACGGTAGTGCAACGATATAAGCCAGACCGATAAACGGTGCAGTTGCTATCTTTCTGACGGTCTGCATTGTTCCTGTCCTTTTAATATGAGCCAGATCATCCTTGGCAGTATGCACCAGCGACTTGAAAGGCCTTGGCTTTAATAGCTCCCAGTAGAGGATATATCCTACAATAAACAGGACGGCTATTATATACTCTATCCCTTTAACATAAGTTAAAAAATCGAACAGTGTATGCATCTTTTCCTCCTTTTTCTAATTCCCGCCGTCATTAAGCGGGAATCCATTCTTTTGTCTTTTTTCCGAATTCCCGTCAGCCGACCCTTTTGCAGCCAAAGTCAGCTTCCGTCTTTTTTCTTTCTCTTCCTGCCTGACAGATACGCCTCCGAGGGTTTCCATCCGAACGATACGATATTTCTTACCAAACTCAATACGCCGCCCAGAACCTTTCTCGCTACCAGTGTGGTTATTGTTGCGATTGCTATGAACGGCAGAAATATCACATAGAGGAGACCTATGACCGGCCCCAGCAGCAACATGACCACGCCTTTCCCTATCTCGTGTTTTTCTTCATAGTATGCCATCATTTTCTTCACCTCCTTTCCTATAAATTTTCTCTTTTCCCGTTCTCTCGATTACACAATAACAGATGATTCAATCGAATGTAATTGGAAGAAATTCCTATTTCCCATGGAATTCTTTCCTAATACGTGCAGGAATTTTGTTTAAAATCGAAGATTATCCGAGGTGAGTGGAATTGTAACCCACTTAATTCATAAATCCATAGACAGGATATAGTATCAGAGCGGATTTTTTTGCCGATAGTCCGACAGGGTGTTTTTATAATATAAAATCAAGAGGCAAAAGCCTCGGAGGTCGCTTCAGGCGACTGAGAATGAGCGAAGGTACTATATCCTGTCTATCTCAGTAATTGTTTTGAAAAAAGCAGGTTAATGAAGCATACTTTCTGCGATCTTCAGCAAGTCGATAGGGGTTGATTTCATTACGGCATTTATCCTGTATTCCCCTTCATCCCATGAAATCCGGCTGCACGGCTCATCATTCACGCATACCCCAACCTCTAAAGATGCATTTCTGCCTTTTAACGGATAGTTTATCCTTTCCCTCGTCTGCAGCATCTTTATTTTTCTATCGTAAATAAAATTAGAACCGGCGGTAACCTGGGATATTATGAGTGTGGTATCTCCCTTTGCCGCATTTTTAAATTCCATTACGATAGCGGTAAAAGGTTTAGCTTGTGCGAATATATCGGATGGAGGCCATTTTATGCTTTGAGGAAAATAAGACGGGATATATACTTCTTTAATCCTTAACTTTACCCTTACTTCTTCGATATTATCGTATTTTCTCATAGCGCCTTCATGAAATACCGTAGGCAACCAATTAAGAACCTTTAACGTTGTAATCAAGATTGTAATGGTTATCCCGAAAAAAATAAAATTTAGAAAATTTTTACGCATTCTTTTTCCTCATTATACGACAAAATAGTTTATTACTACGATGACCGCAAGCGTAAGTATAAATTTCATCCATTCACCGCCATTCCCGGATACCGATCCCTGTTCAAGTCTTATAATCCTGTTCATTATATGGATATTGTGGCTGTATTCCTCAAGAGAATCCTTTAAATTAGAAAGATTACCATTCTTTAGGGGGTTAAAATCTTTCACTTCATAATAAAGTTTTCTCAGGGTTTCGGCCAGTACATGGGGTTTCTGCGTTAAAGAGACAGCCATATCATCGCATATTTTTTCTTCCTCCTGAACTGCCCGTCTGAACTCCAAAAGAACTACAGGATTAAAAAACATCAGCACCCTCAGTATAAAAACAATAACGAGTATCGGTCGCTTGTTCCTCCTGATATGTGCAATCTCATGGGCAATTGCCGTCACTATTTCCTCGCTGTTCAATATTTCTACAAGTCCGGTGGATAAAAATATTGCAGGTCTTTCTCCCATTATGGAAAATAATATACGATCCCTATCCTCTATAATAAAGGTTTCCGGCTTCTCTACGGACAGGCCTCTTAGTGCATCGCTTATAGGAGGATAGTCATCGGCCTTTTTTTCATGGAATGCGTGTTCCTTTGATTCAAAGGTATGCCTGAGTATGGGGATCATCTCTTGAAAAAAAAAGATAAGGGTGGTACCGGATAAAATCAAAATGAACAGCAGACCCAGAGGGATATTCCAAAACTCCAGCTTAAGCCATCTGTTGATATCAAAGATCGCATTTAATCTGAAAGATATCGCCCCCCTCTCTGGATTTATCATCTGATACCCATGGAAAGAAAAGATGGGAAACAGGATGACAATTAGGCAAAACCTCTGTTTTACCAGAGGATCGCCGATCCCCCATATCTGAATTGCCCTGTCGACGATTATTGCAGCTATGAGGGAATGAAGAACTGACTGGGCAATGAACATGCCCATATATGAATCAAAGAATTTCATAAATTTTGGTTCTACTGGCTTTCCTGTGGATCCGCCTCTTTGGAAAAGAGGGGTTAGGGGAGATTTTATAAATCATAAATTTCCCCCTATCTTTTAATTACGCCTTCTATGTTTTCAAAAACTTCTCTGTCAGAAAATCTCAAAACCCGTAATCCAATGCTTCTCATAAACTCATCTCTCCGCCCATCTTTTGTTCTTCCCTCTTCTTCTTTATCATAAGAAAGCATCTGTTCTTAAAATCCCCCCTCACCCCCCTTTGCCAAAGGGGGGACAAGAGTATATCTTTGCCAGAGGGAGACTTTATTATATCTGCACACTATTATACCCACACTAAACCCTGAAGAAGCTAAATTTTATTTTGGACAGATGTGCATCATTTATAGAAAATATAATAACACAAGGGGAAGGGCTCTACAAAGTTACCTTTTTAAATGGATTGGTAGGGGATTTTAGTAAAATCGCCCGATTTAGGTTAAAGTAAAAGAAGGAGCAGATAATATGGAAGCATCTTCGATAAAAAGACTGTTATGGAGTTTGACTGTAACGCTGCTGATTCTTATCGGAGAGGTAATCGGCGGGATAATAAGCAATAGTCTTGCCCTTCTAAGCGATGCAGGCCATGTGCTGACCGATGCCTTTGCATTGGGATTGAGCCTTACTGCGGCTTTGATAATGAGAAGACCCTCCGACTACAGGGCAACCTACGGATACCAGAGAATAGGTTTACTTGCTGCCCTTATAAACGGAGTCAGTCTTGTAGTCATTGCCGTTTTTATCTTCATAGAGGCATATAAGCGTTTTCTTGCACCTCCTGAGATTAACTCTTCATTAATGTTGATCGTAGCCTCCGCGGGTCTTGCAGGCAATCTTATTATGACCTCGATTCTCAGCAGAGGGCATAAGGATTTAAATATAAAAAGTGCATGGCTTCATGTGCTGGGCGATACTATTTCGTCGGCTGGAGTAATTATCGCCGGGATAACAATAAAATTTACAGGCTGGGTACTTGTTGATCCGATAGCGAGTGGATTTGTGGGTATTATTGTAATAGTAGGTGGAACCCGTGTTATAAAGGAGGCGTTCTGGATATTTCTTGAGTTAAGTCCGATAGGATTTCATCCGGAAGAAATTTCAACATTAATCTCTGAAATTCCGGGAATAACGTGCGTACATGATGTTCATGTTTGGTCGATAGGACACGGGATCCCTGCCTTCTCTGCACACGTGCAGATTCCCGACCGGAAGATAAGTGAGGCCGATTCGATTAGAAAAGAGATCGAACACAGACTCTTACATCTCGGCATTAAACACTCGGTGATACAGATAGAATGTGCAGAATGCGGGGGCAACGAACTTTATTGCCGGATTCGTAGTGACGATAGACATGCAGGCCATTCTCACTGAGAACCAACCGGCTAACTCGCTATCTCACCGTTAACGGGCCGTATGCCTTTGCCATAAACTTCATCGAGTATTTCTTTTGCGCCCTTGGAAAGAAGGTCTTCGGCGAGTTTAAGTCCAATGGATTCCGCGTCTTCCGGATTCCCCTCGATATGAGCCTTAATAATCTTATCACCCAAGACACTTCCGACAAGGCCATCCATAACTAATAATTCGGATTGCGGATTGCGGATTGCGGAATTTTTCTGACTGCTAATGGCTGACTGCTGATAGCTGATTAATCGTGCATGTGCGGCGATCGGGACCTGACAGCCTCCCTCGAGTTTTTTAAGGCATGCCCTTTCCGCCCTGACGCATATAGACGTCTCTATATGATTCAATGGTGCAATAAGGTTATTAACAAATTTATCATCAACCCTGCATTCTATTCCGATAGCACCCTGACCTATTGCCGGAAGGCTTATTCCAGGTTCTATGATCTCGGTAATCCTTTTCTCCCATCCGAGTCTCTTGACGCCGGCAGCAGCGAGTATTATCGCATCGAACTGTCCTTCGTCGAGTTTTCTCAATCTCGTGTCAAGATTACCTCTGAGCTGCTCAATCTTTAAATCCGGCCTAATATTTAAAAGCTGACAGGAACGCCTTAAGCTGCTTGTCCCAACGGTCGCATATTGGGGAAGGCTTCTAAAATTTTGAACTTTGAACTTTGAATTTTGAATTTGTGAAATGAATGCATCCCTCGGATCTTCCCTCTTACATATTACTGCCAGATGAAGTCCCACGGGAAAGTCGGTTGGCACATCCTTCATGCTGTGAACGGCAAGGTCTGCCTCACCTCTGAGCATTGCCTCTTCTAACTCCTTAACGAAAAGCCCCTTACCACCGACCTTTGCAAGCGGGACATCAAGAATTTTGTCACCGGTTGTCTTTATCTTATTTAATTCGATACTTAAATCCGGATCGAGTTTTAAAAGTTCTGCCTTGACCCATTCGGCCTGCCATAACGCAAGTTTGCTTCCTCGCGTGCCTATAACAATCTTTTTTGCCAATTTCATCTCCAAAATGGATTAAAGATTTATAGTATAATATCTCAGCAGAAAAAGCTCAAGGAGATTTGAATCAGGGGAATAGATGAAATTAAAAGAGATTGCGGAGCTGATTCATGGAGAGATAGCCGGTGACCCGGAGACGGAGATAAGAGGGGTTGCAGGTATATCCGAGGTGTCGGAGGGCGATATAACATTCCTGTCGGGTATAAAGCTTGTAAGGGAATGTTCGGAAAGCAGGGCTGCTTGCGTAATAGTAAAAGACTTTATATCGGATATAAAAAAGCCGCAGGTCAAGGTCCCGAATCCGCAATACGCCTTTGCAAAACTTCTGGAGCATTTTTATGTTAAGCCTCTCGTGCCGTCCGGTATAAGCGATAAGGCATATGTATCCGATAAGGCAAGACCGGGAAAAGATGTCTCGATTCATCCCCTTGCCTTTGTCGCAGACAATGTCTCTATCGGGGATAATACCGTGATCCATCCCGGTGTATTTATAGGAGAGAACTCGGTGATTGGAAACGGGTGCATAATATATCCGAATGTAACGATCCGGGAAGATATAAAGATCGGCAGCAGGGTTATAATACATTCCGGCTCGGTGATAGGTTCGGACGGATTCGGTTATGTATTGGAGAAAGGAATCCATTATAAGATCCCTCAGATAGGCGGCGTTATAATCGGGGATGACGTTGAGATTGGCGCAAATGTTACGGTTGATAGGGCGACTACAGACAACACAGTTATCGGTAAAGGCACAAAAATAGACAATCTTGTCCAGATCGCCCACAATGTGAAGATAGGGGAGAATTCTATCATCGTTTCACAGGTTGGAGTCGGAGGGAGCACTAAAATAGGAAGTTATGTTCTAATAGGAGGTCAGGTAGGTATTGCCGACCATGCAAGGTTAGATGACGGCTGTATGATAGGAGCTCAATCCGGAATAATGGGACATCTTAAAAAAGGAGTTTATTCAGGCTCTCCTGTCATTCCTCATAGGGACTGGCTCAAGGCGGTCGCGATATTTGCAAAACTGCCGGAACTCAATAAAAAGATAAAGGAACTTGAAGAAAAGATAGAAACTTTCGAAAGGAGAGAAAAAAATGATAGACGTTAAAGGTATACAGAATTTAATCCCGCACAGATACCCTTTTCTTATGGTTGACAGGATCATCAAACTGGAGCCGAATATAGAGGCGGTAGGGATCAAAAATGTTACGATAAACGAACCTTTCTTTCAGGGACATTTCCCCGGTAACCCGATAATGCCCGGGGTTTTAGTGGTAGAGGCATTGGCACAGGTTGCAGGCGTGCTTGCATTCGGTTCGGGGGTCAAGGGTAGCGCCGTCTATTTTATGAGTATAGAAAAGTCAAAGTTCAGGAAACCTGTTGTGCCCGGAGATCAATTGAGGCTTGAGGTGAAGGTGCTTCAACAGCGAGGTAATGTATGGAGATTTTCGGGTATCGGTACGGTAGATGATAAAGTTGCAACGGAATCCGAATTCACTGCAATGGTTGTCACAGATGCGAAGGAGCAAAGATGAAGACAGAAATACATAAAACAGCTATTATAGACCCCAAGGCGTCCATTGACGAAGGAGTGTTTATAGGTCCTTTCTGCATCGTGGGGGAAGGAGTTAAATTAAAAAAAGGGGTGAGACTATCATCTAACGTTATTATAGAGGGGAATACCGAAATCGGAGAGAACTGCCAGATATATCCCTTTGCAGGCATCGGGCTTCCTCCACAGGACCTCAAGTATAAAGGAGAAAAAACCGGGGTAAGGATCGGCAGCAACAACATTATAAGAGAATATGTCACTATCCACAGGGGATCGGTCGGCGGCGACGGTATAACCGGGATCGGGAATAATAACTTCCTTATGGCTTATGTCCATATAGCCCATGACTGCAAAATAGGGAACAATGTAATCATGACCAATCTTGCGACCCTCGCAGGACACGTGGTGGTTGAGGATTATGCATATATCGGAGGCATTGTCGCAGTGCACCAGTTTACGAGGATAGGCGGATATTCCATGGTAGGCGGGTTCAGCGGCGTGGGTCAGGATATACCACCTTATACAATGGCGTCTGGACCGAGGGCAAAACTTTTCGGGCTTAATTCCATTGGTCTTAAGAGGCAGGGATTTCCCGATTCGACAATAAATAACCTTAAAAAGGCATACAAGATAATTTTCAGGGAGAAACATACCTTAAAGGAAGCACTTAAGAAGGTGCAGAAGGAATTCCCTGATTCGAAAGAGATAAGGCATCTCGTAGAATTCATAGAGAAGAATAAGAGAGGGATATGCCGGTAGCTATAAGCTATTAGCTATCAGCTATTTTATGAAGACTCTTGGTCTTATAGCAGGCATGGGCGAGTTGCCGAAGGTCGTGGCAACGGAAGCGAGGGATAAGGGATATAAAGTAATAGCCGTAGCCCTTGAGCCGTTGGCAGACAAGAACCTCGATAAATACGTTGACGGGATAAAGAGGATAAGCGTCGGCAAGCTCGGCGAGATCATAGACTCTCTCAAAAAGAGCGGTGTAAAAGAGGCTGTAATGGCAGGGAAGGTACCAAAGTCACTTCTTTACAAGAGCAAGATCATACCCGATTTGAGGGCGGTTAAGCTCCTGTTCACCCTGAAAGACCACAGTGACGATTCCATAATGCTTGCAATAGCAAAAGAACTCGAAAAGGACGGCATAATACTCCTTAATACAACCGACTTCAGTTCAGGTCTTCTCACACCGGAAGGTCTCCTCACAGAAGACAGCCTGTCGGAAAACGAATGGAAGGACGTGGCATTCGGATGGAAGATTGCAAAAGAGATCGGCCGTCTGGACATAGGGCAGACTGTTGTAATCAAAGATCAGGCTGTCATGGCAATCGAGGCAATAGAAGGAACGGACGAGGCAATTCTCAGAGGCGGAAGGCTTGCATGCGAAGGTGCTGTTATTGTTAAGGTGAGCAAACCCAAGCAGGATATGCGATTCGACGTCCCTGTAGTTGGGGTGAATACTATGAAGGCGATGATAGAGGTCAATGCCCGGGTACTTGCTGTTGAGGCAAATAAGAGCATCCTCCTCCAGCGTGAAAAAATTATTAAAGAGGCGAATGAAGCCGGTATCTCGATTGTCGGATATAAGGAGTAGCAAAACCCGCTTTTGTTATGAAATCGCTGCCGGCACAGATGCCCCTTCCCTTTTTTGTTACTGCTGTAATATAATAACTCTGGATTTGCTGCATTCAAGACTCTATGAAAATATTTCAGGGCTATGCTTGTCGGTTATAACAATAACATAACCTACAAGGGAAAGGTTTATCATGTCCAGACAGAGGACAGCGGATTGAAAAACCCTGTTATAGTTACGCTCTTATATTTCAAAGGTACGATCCTCGCCTCCAAGAAGACTGATTATTCCCGCCTTATCGGAAGTCCCGACATCAATAAACAGGTCAGAGAACTGATGAAGGAGCAGCAAAAGGCAATGATGAAGGAATTGATAGCGGGGAAACATACCGGTGAGGTAAAAGAGGAGACGGATGAAGGTAAGGCTGCAATAGAAATAGCTGCCGGCGTAGAGGCTTCCGGAACTGCCGTAAAATCCGATGCAGATAAAACACTGGACGATATTCTTCTGGATTATATAATGCAAAAGGGGAAAGGCAAATGAATCCTATTTCAGTCTCAAGAGATATTAACTTCCTGAGAAGGCAGGCAAAGACGGTAAGGATCGAGATATTGGAGATGCTTACCGAAGCCGGTTCAGGACATACAGGCGGTTCGCTGTCTGCAGCAGATGTCGTGACGGCACTATATTTTTACAAAATGAGGCATAACCCGAAAGACCCTTTGTGGAAAGAGAGAGATAGGTTTATACTCTCTAAAGGGCATGCGGCGCCATTGTTGTACGCTGCACTTTCACTCTCGGGATATTTTGATAAATCGCTGCTCGGGACATTGCGAAAGATCGGAAGCCCGCTGCAGGGACACCCGTGCTCAAAACTGCTTCCCGGAGTCGAGATATCAACAGGCTCTCTCGGACAGGGACTCTCTATTGCAAACGGGATTGCGCTGGGGCTCAGGATGGATGGCTTAAACTCACGCGTCTATTGCCTTCTCGGAGACGGCGAGATCCAGGAAGGACAAATATGGGAGGCTGCAATGAGTGCGTCACATTATAGTCTCGATAATCTGTGTGCAATTATAGATAACAACGGTCTTCAGATAGATGGATGTTGTCATGATGTAATGACGATAGAGCCTATTGTAAATAAGTGGATCGCCTTCGGTTGGAATGTGATAGATATAAACGGGCATGATATTGGAGCTATACTCGACGCCCTCGATGAGGCTGAAACGATAAAGGGAAAACCGACGGTCATAGTTGCGCGCACGGTAAAAGGTAAAGGCGTCTCTTTCTTTGAAGGGAAGGTCCAGTATCACGGCGTGGCGCCTACGCATGAAGAACTTAAAAAGGCACTAAGGGAGCTTGAAGATAATGGGTGAGAAAGAAGAGACAAGAGACAAGAGACAAGAGACAAGTAAGGATAACGCCCCCTCTAATCCCCCTCTTAAGATAAGAGGGGGAAGGGGGAGTTATGACTCGTCACAACTGGTAGCAACGAGGGATGCTTATGGAGAGGCACTCCTCGAACTCGGCAAAAAAAGAAATAACGTAGTTGTTCTCGATGCAGATCTTTCGGCATCTACAAAGACAGGCACATTTGCAAAGGTATTCCCGGAGAGGTTTTATAATATGGGCATTTCGGAACAGGATTTAATCGGTACTGCAAGCGGCCTTTCCCTCACGGGAAAACTGGCCTTTGCCTCTACATTTGCCGTTTTCGAAACCGGAAGGGCATGGGAACAGATAAGACAGACTGTCTCCTACTCGAATCTGAATGTAAAGCTCGTTGCCACCCACAGCGGGATCACTGTTGCAGAAGACGGTGCCTCACATCAGGCGATCGAAGATATAGCCCTTATGAGGGTGCTTCCCAATATGACCGTAATCGTGCCTGCAGACGGCATAGAGACAAAACAGGTCATCGAGACGATAGCAGACTACAACTACCCTGTATACGTCAGGCTCGGAAGGGTAAAGGTCCCCGTTATAATGCCCGAAGACTATAAATTCAGTATAGGCAAGGCATATACGTTCAGTCTTGGTAAAGATGCAAATATTATTGCTTGCGGCATAATGGTATCCGTTGCGATAAAGGCGATGGAAATTCTCAAGGAAAACGGGATAGATGCCGGGGTAATCAACATGTCAACGGTTAAACCACTGGACAATGATGCGGTAATCAAGGCTGCAAAGGCATCGAGGCTTATCGTTACGGCAGAGGAACATTCGATTATAGGAGGGCTTGGAGGAGCGGTGTGCGAGATACTAACTGAAAATTATCCGGTTCCTGTGAAAAGGATCGGAATCAAAGATACCTTCGGATGCTCCGGACCTGCGGAGGGGTTGATGAAATTATACGGATTGACAGCCGACGATATTGTACGGACTGTAAAAGAGGCAATAAAATAGTGTCAGTGACAGTAACCGGTGACAGTATTTTTTTACTGACACTAATCACTGACACAGACACAAATTTATTAGATGATACATTTTGAGAACGTATCAAAGTTTTATGATCACCAGACCGCGCTGAGAAATATAACCTTCTCTGTCGAAAAGGGGGATATGGCCTTTATTACCGGGCCCAGCGGTGCAGGGAAATCAACACTCCTTAAAATTATCTACCTTTCTGAAAAACCTGATGAGGGCAGTATAACTATAGCGGATTGGGAACTCGGCAAGATTAAAGAATCGAGCATTCCGTTTTTGAGAAGAAATATCGGTGTGGTATTTCAGGACTTCAGGCTCCTCGACAACAGAAATGTGTTTGACAATGTCGCCATGGCACTGAGAATACGAGGGATAGGGGAATACGAAGTAAAGGAAAGGGTCATGGAGATATTAAAGACAGTGAATCTCAGACATAAGACCGATGGTTTCCCGAAGACACTTTCAGGCGGAGAACAGCAGAGAGTTGTTATTGCACGTGCAATTGTAGGAGAGCCGACAATCCTGTTGGCCGATGAACCTACCGGAAATCTTGACTCAGACACTGCTGCAGGGATTACGCGGATGTTCAAGGATATAAATGCAAAAGGGACAACGGTCATTATCGCCACACATAACAGGGAATCCTTCAGGAATACAGGGAGAAAGGTATTCAGGCTCGATAACGGAAACCTCGTCGGCGAGGAGATAGGCTGATGTATATGTTATATTCGTTGAGGCTTGCCGTTCAGAGCGTATGGCGTGAAAAGTGGATAAACCTCCTCTCAATATTGACAATAGCGGCAGGACTTTTTATGATTACGCTTACATTTTTTTCCGTTTATAACATAGACCTTGCAACAAAAAAACTCCCCGAGAAATTCTCGATGACACTATACCTGAACGATAGGGTATCGGAGCAGGACAGGGGAAATATAATAGCAGTATTAAAAAAAAATAGCATGGTCGAGCATGTAAAGTTCATCTCCAAGGATAGGGCAATGGAAGAACTTAGAGGGGTTCTAAAAAATGCAGACTATGTCCTTGAAGGCATAGATGAAAATCCCCTCCCCGCTTCGATAGAACTGAGACTTAAACATGAATCGGTCAGCATTTCTGGCGTAAAAAAACTTGCAGCGGATATCGGAAAGATAAAGGGCATCGACGAGGTGGAATACGGCGAACAATTCCTAAACTCGATGCATTCTATAAGAACCGGTGCGCAGACCATCAGTATGTTAATGGTTGTTTTAATGTCTACCGGAATTATCTTTGTTTGTTACAGCACGGTAAAGATTATGTTTTACCGGAGAAAAGAAGAGATAGAGACTTTTAAGCTGCTTGGTGCAACAAAGGGTTTTATAAGGGCGCCTTTTGTTATAGAAGGAGGGATGCTCGGCGCCGGAGGAGGTGTAGTCGGTATGTTCGGTGCGATTGCATTTTATTACGCCTTTTTTTATAAGCTCGTCCTCACAATGCCCATACTGAAGGTCATCGTATTTCCATCCGAGATATTTATCGCTCTCCCTTTTACCGGTCTGTTACTCGGCATATGCGGTGCCGTTGTAGCACTGGGGAGAATACGGTTTAGTTAATTGTAAAATGCAAATGGAAAAGAATCATATTCCCCCTTTGGAAAAGGGGGATAAAGGGGGATTTTATAGATAAATGGATTCATAAAATCTCCCCTCGCCCCTCTTTGCCAAAGAGGGGTATTTTGGGTTTATGCTCAAAAGATTGCGGGTATGAAATGACCTATACTCTTATGCGAAGATCCTTATTTTATTTTGTTTTCTCGCTTGCTGCTTGCTGCTTACTACTTGCTACTTTTCTTACTGCTTATGCCGGGGATCCGAAGGAAGAATACAATAAGCTTCAGAAAGAGATCGATGTTCATAAGGAAAAGATTGAAAAGACAAAAAGGCTCGAGCATTCGACCCTCGACGAAATCGACAGGACAAATAAAGATATAAGTCAGGTACAGGCAGATCTGAAAAAATACAGGGAAAGGCTCCGGCGACTCGAGAATGAGATGCGCAAGGTCGAGGTGGAGATCGCAGCAAATAAAGCCAAGCTGGAAAAACAGGCCGGGTGGCTGAAAAGAAAACTCCGTATTATGCAGAGATATGGATACTCCGGCGATATAATACTTTTGCTTTCAACCTCAAACGACATGTCCCAATTAATGAGAAGGTGGAGGTATATTAAGGAGATTACGCTCCACGATCGTAATATGCTGGAAAGTTATAAGGAGACCATAAATAAACTTGCCGGGCAAGAAGATCGTCTTAAATCGCTTCGCGCAGAACTAAAGACAAACGAAGAAGATACCAAGGTAACCGCGGCAGCAATCTCGGAAAAGAAGAAGAATAAGGAAATCCTCCTGTCCTCGATCAGGAAAGAGAAATCTTCTTATGAAAAAATAGTGAAGGAATTAAAGGAGTCGTCCAACAGACTCCTCGAAATAATAAGACGCTCGGAGGAGACGGAGACATACGCTGCCAAGGGGTTCCATAACCTGAAGGGAAGGCTGCCGTGGCCTGTTAACGGCAGGGTCGTAATTCCGTATGGTACCCAGAAAGACCCCAGGTTCAATACTCCTATGTTCAGGAACGGTATTCAGATAAAGGCGGAAGACGATTCCGATGCTAAGGCGGTTCACAGCGGCAAGGTAGTTTTTGCGGAATGGTTTAAGGGATATGGTAAGCTTATTATAATAAACCACGGGGATGGGTATCATACCCTTTATGCAAATCTGGCAGAGATTTTTTATAGCGTTGGAGATATAATAAAGGGACAACAGATTGTCGGAAAGATCGGGGAGTCGGGAATGGTGAATGCCCCGGGTCTTTATTTTGAGATAAGATATAAGGGTAAACCGCTCGATCCGATACAGTGGTTAAAAAGAAGATGATCCTTAATAGCTAATAGCTATTAGCTATTAGCTGTTAGCTTTAAGCAATACAGTGAAAGTTATTATTTTAGAGCGGAGATTAAATTGGAGGTTATACGGAAGATGAAGAAAAGAAGTTTGGTGCTTATATGGGTTCTCGTACTGACTACTATGATAAGCGGTATCCTTATAGGCAGGTTATCCGTCGTTAGTGTAAGCGCAGAGGGGGAAGCTTATGAAGACCTGAAGGTATTTACAGAGGTGATTTCCATCATAAGGCGGAACTACGTTGAAGATGTAAAGATAAAAGATGTTGTCTACAGTGCAATAAGGGGGATGCTCAATACGCTTGATCCTCATTCGGCATTTATGCCCCCTGAGACATACAAGGAGATGCAGGTTGAGACAAAAGGCGAGTTCGGCGGTATCGGAATACAGATCGGCATTAAAGACGGAGTTCTGACCGTAATAGCTCCCATCGAAGATACACCGGCCTTCAAGGCGGGAATCATAGCAGGCGATAAAATAGTGAAGATTAACGGCGAGCCGACAAAAGACATTAGCGTACAGGATGCGGTCAATAAGATGCGGGGACAAAAAGGGACATCCGTAACAATTACAATTATGCGTGAAGGGTGGAAAGAGCATAAGGACTTCACGATCATAAGGGACATAATAAAGGTGAAGAGCGTAAAGTCCAAAGTTATGGAAAACAACATCGGTTATGTGAAGATTAACCAGTTTCAGGAACGGACTGCATCCGATCTTGAAGAGGCACTGTCCAACCTCTCACAGGACGGAGTTGCCTCGTTAATCCTTGACCTCAGGAATAATCCCGGCGGTCTTTTGAGCAGCGCGGTTGATGTTTCGGGCAAATTCTTGCCGCAGGGCAAGGTAGTAGTAGCAATAAAAGGTAGGTCGGGAGAAAAAACAGAGTATCGTACGGAAGGGGGAAAGGCCGATGAACCCCGGAGAGAAGAAACAAATCCCTTTGTCACTATACCGATGATCGTGCTTGTGAATCAAGGCAGCGCAAGTGCCTCGGAGATCGTTGCCGGTGCACTAAAGGATTGGGGCAGGGCTGTTGTACTCGGTGTGCAGACCTTCGGCAAAGGGTCTGTCCAGAGCGTAATTCCTCTTAGCGACGGCTCCGGACTGAGACTAACAACTGCACGTTATTATACGCCGAAGGGCATATCAATTCAGACCACCGGGATAACACCGGATATCGTCGTAAAAGTGGAGCCAAAAAACGGTGCGAAAGAACACCCTGTTGTCAGGGAGAAGGACCTTGAGAGACATCTGAAGAACGATAACGAACAATTGGAAGAAAAACCCAAAGAGTCTGAAGATGCGATACCTTTAGATGTCGGTGAAAAAGACGATTCTCAACTTCAAAGGGCAATAGATCTCCTGAAATCATGGAAGGTATTTAAGGAACTGCCTAAGGCATCGTAAAACCACGATGCATGATTCACGATACACGATTAACAAACTCGTCTTGCATTGCGTATCATGTATCATGCATCGTGCATCGTGTATCGTTTAGATTATGTCCCGAATAATTTTTGATATAGAGACTCTCGGCAAGGACTTCGATTCCCTCGATAAAGGGACGCAGGACTATCTTCTTAAATGGGCAGAGACGGATGAAGATGTTAAGGATGTTAAAGAAAGCCTGTCGTTTTATCCTCTGACAGGCGAGATAATAACTATCGGTCTTCTGAATCCCGACACCGATAAAGGCGCAGTATATTTCCAGTCGCCGGGGACCGAGTGTCTTCCTTTCGAGGAGAACGGAATAAAATTTGAGACGGGAACCGAAAAAGAGATACTCGAAAAATTCTGGAATACAGTAAAAACTTATACGCAAATTATTACGTTCAACGGCAGAGGGTTCGATTGCCCTTTCATACTCATCCGTTCCGCAGTGCATAAGATAAAACCCTCAAGGGAAATTATGCCGAACAGATATAATGGACCGCATATAGACCTGTTTGACCAGTTGACTTTTTATGGGGCCTCACGGCGCAGGTTCAGTCTCGATATGTGGTGCAAGACATTCGGCATAAAGAGTCCTAAAGAGGACGGCATTACGGGATACGATATTAAAGCCATTTTCACCGATAAGAGATACGTTGATATTGCGAGATACTGTATGGGAGATGTCAGGGCAACAAAGGAGCTTCTTTATTACTGGGAGAATTACGTGAGGTTTAGTCCATGAAGGATACCTTCAATTTGTTAATGCCTATAAAATGCTTTTTGAAGCAGCGTGGCTTTGGTCAACTGAGGATAATGAAGACTGCTGGTTCATATTTTGTATACTTCACTGCGATGTCTGACTGCATATACCGTAATAATCTGAGATGAGTGTTCAAAGGAATATACAACTCTCCAGTCACCAACTCTAAGCTTGTATTTGCCTTTAAATTTTCCTTTGAGTGGAGATGGAATGATATTTTCTATATTTTGGGAAAGCCACTCTATTTTATTCGAGATATTTTGGGCAATTGTCTTATCAAGACGAGATAAGTCTTCTTCCGCCTGAGGCGTAGACTTAATCGCAAATATCATGTCAGCTCAATCCGAGACGCTTTTTAATTTCATCAAAGGGAATTCTTTCTTTGGAAGCAATTGAAGCTTCAAGGGCTTGAACAAAATCTTCTCTTAATTCAAGTCCGAAATCAGGGTCAATAAGTTCTCTGAATTTTTCTTCAATTATCTTGCTTATCAATTCTTTAAGCTCATCGGTACTTAAGTCAGCAACTTTCATAGTTGCACCTCCCGATTCCTTTACTCATTAAATATTATAACCTCTCACCTTTTTAAAGATATTCTATCCTTATTAGAATTATAAAATGTATATTTTAGGTTTTGACCCTGTTCTGTCTCCTGCTTATATTTTACAGTCTTACCCCTCTCCATGCAATATAAAAGGCGACCAGAAGTAGGGGTTGGGGTATTTTGCTTTAATCTCGTTTCTGGCAAGTCTCAGGGCTTCTGCTTTTCCTTTACCGGCTTTAAGATAACCATAAAAGACCTTCATGAATTCCACTGTCTCATTTGATGCCACTGACCAGAGGCTCACAACAACACTCCTTGCACCAGCATGTTGAAATGCCCTTGCAAAGTTCGCTACCCCTTCGCCTTCCATTACCTTTCCCCTGCCTTTTTCTTTTTTGCTTATATAACCATGAACCATAACTCCTGCAATAGTCGGGACAAAGTCAAACCAGTAGTACGAAGTAGAGAAGGCAAGATAACTGGCTAATACTATTGCAGGAATGAGGGCAATAAAACAGATGATGGATGCCCGGCAGGGCGAGGTTAAAACAAATATAACCGCAACTATACTTCCGAGGATAAGCTCAATTATGAATGCCTTTAAAAAACTCATGTGGGTGATCAGAGTACCGCTCAGGATACTCTGAGTTATATTGGCCACAACTTCCAGTCCGGACATCCTGCCGAGAGGAGTATAATAAAAATCTCTTTTATCATAACTGCCGCCGACAAAAACTATCTTATTCTTGAATATTGTGTCGTTCGCCGGTTGCTCTCTGCCGTACTCTTTAAGCAATTGATCGAGGTTTACTTCCCTGTCAAACCTTTCATAGTTCCCGATGAAAATAGGGGTTATCCTGCCGCCTTTTGCCATGTGTATATGAATGTCATTCTGGACATAGTTATTCTTTCCATGCAGGGTGATGTTATTGTCATGATAATTAAAGAGGGCTTTTTCTATCTCCTCTTGAGTCATGCCTCGATATGAGGCTACTATTGCTAAAGGAAGAGAGGGAACAGGGCGGTAATTTTTTGGATCAATATCCTTGACCATATAACAATAATTCTCTTTTGGGGAAAATTTTATTTCAAGCAGTTCCTCTTTATATATTGTAATTGGTATAATTATTAAATACATTGCAGAACTAAGTACAAATTTGAAGGAATAAAATTTCAAGATGAAATGTAGAGAGTGTAAAGGCAACTTAAAACTCCATTTCGGTTGAAGGGCAGTTACCTTTCGCTGCATGGAATGCGGCAGAATATATCCGTTGAAAGAGTATATCGACGAGATAGATGAGGATACATGGAGGGACATCTCACTCCGTCCGTGCAACAGGGCATAACCTAATAAAATTCAAAATGCAAAAATCAAAATTCAAAATTGCAGACATCTACACTTTTCTAAACGCATTTTGGGGGTTAGCTTTACTGGTGCTTTTTATAGCCTGTGCAGCTCCAAAGATCGAGGTTCCGGAAATCAAACCGCCTGAGGTTACGGCACATGAAGCAAAAAATTGTAGTATGTGTCACTTATCACACAAAGGAGAAGAAAAGCCTTTGCTCGGTAAACCGGCAGCAGATATTTGTGTATCCTGCCATCAAGAAAGGATCGGCAAGGGAGAACACGCGGTAGGGATAAAAGTTTCTGTGACTGTGGAAGGGTTCCCTTTAGACCCTGATGGGAGGATAACTTGTATAACATGTCATGATCCTCATGGTACAAAGGGATATGAAATGCTGTTAAGGTTTCCTAATAATTCTGCGTTTTGTATAAAATGCCATAAGGAATAGAATAACCAATTACCAAATCCCAAATTCCAAACTTGGTTATTGAGAGTTGGTTATTGGAATTTAACAATGGGCGGTTAGCTCAGTTGGGAGAGCGCCACGTTCGCAACGTGGAAGTCGGGGGTTCGAATCCCCTACCGTCCACTTTCTTTTTAGTCTAAATACTGTCGATATAAAAAACCTGTGTTTGACTTCACATTATGCTTATATATAGTGTAAAATTAAATTTATGGCAGTAAAATTAGGCCAGATACTCATTACAGCAGGCGTAATAACTGAAGATCAGTTAAAAGAGGCCCTTAATCTCCAGAAAAAGAAGGGCGGCCGGCTCGGTACTAACCTTGTCAAATTAGGACATATAACCGAAGATAAACTTGCCACTTTTCTCAGCAAACAATATGGAATGTCGGCGATAAATCTCTCCGATTATAAGATCGACCCATCCGTATCAAAGCTTATTCCCGCCGATATGGCAAAGAAGTATATGATAATGCCCGTGGCAAGAGTCGGGGCCACACTAACGATCGCTATGGCAGATCCCTCCAATGTTTTTGCAGTAGATGATGTTAAATTTATGACCGGATACAACGTTGATGTTGTAATAGCAACGGAATCGGCACTCATAAATACAATAACTACTTATTATGGCGGTAAGGGCGAGGGACTTATAGCGGCAAAGCAACAGGCACAATCACAGGCTACAAGTGTGTCCGCTGCAACGGAAATATTGCAGGCAAAGGACTATACTTTGTCGGACGATATGAATGTAGAAGATATGTTAGGTGGTAGTGAAGAGGGGACTACGGTTGACGTCGAAGAATTCGATGAGGTTGTCGGCAAGGCACTCGGCGACGTTGAGGTTGTAGACGAGAGAGAAGATGCAGAGGAGATAAAAGAGGTTGCGGCTCCGATAATAAAACTCACCAATGGTATTCTTTTAAATGCAATAAAGGCAGGCGCGAGTGATGTTCAGATCGAGCCCTATGAGAATTCGGTCAGAGTAAGATACAGGATTGACGGCGAGTGCCGCGTTATTATGAATCTACCTGCAAAGATAAAGAGTGCCCTAACGTCAAGGCTCAAGATAATGGCACGTCTCGATATTTCGGAGAGGAGACTTCCACAGGATGGAAGAATTAAGTTAAAACTCGGGAAGAAGAAAGAGGTAGACTTCCGGGTTTCGACCGTACCGTGTCTCTTCGGTGAAAGGACCAACATGAGGATACTCGATAAGGGTAATCTTAAAGTGGACCTTGCCCAATTGGGTATAGATGAGGAACCTTTAAAAGATTTTATGATTGCACTCGAAAGACCCAATGGAATGATATTGGTTACCGGTCCCACCGGCTGCGGAAAAACAACAACCCTTTATTCTGCATTAAATTATCTGAATAAGATCGGTGTAAATGTATCTACGGCCGAAGACCCGGTCGAATATAACTTCCCGGGTATAAATCAGGTTGCTGTAAAAGATGATATAGGGCTTACATTTGCCGCAGCCCTCAGGTCATTTCTTAGGCAAGATCCGGATATTATCATGGTCGGTGAGATACGCGACTTTGAGACGGCAGAGATCGCGGTTAAGGCCGCCTTAACAGGTCACCTCGTCCTCAGTACCCTTCATACAAACGATGCCCCCAGCACTATAAGCAGGTTGTTAAATATGGGCATTGAGCCGTTTCTTGTAGCAGCATCGGTTATCCTTATTGCTTCCCAGAGACTTATAAGGAAGATATGTCCCCAGTGTAAGGAAGAGGAAAAGATCCCTGTACCGGCCCTGATAAAGCTGGGCTTTCCGGAAGATGAGGCAGCAGCCATAAAATGCTACAAGGGGAAGGGGTGCCCTGTATGTAATAATTCAGGGTACAAAGGAAGAATAGGAATTTATGAGGTTATGCCGCTGAAAGAAGAGATCAAGGAACTGACGCTCGAAGGTGCATCTGCCGATGAGATAAAGAGAAATGCCATCAAACTCGGTATGAGGACGCTGCGGATAAGCGGTTTAACGAAAATAAAAGATGGCATTACATCCGTGGAAGAGATAGTAAGGGCGACATTCGGGGACTGACCGTGATGCAGGATACACGATACACGATACACGATGCACGATACACCCCCCTATGTCCCCCCTTAGTAAGAGGGGAATTAAAGGGGGGTGTTATGCATCATGCATCATGCATCGTGCATCATGAATTTTCGCGGAGCAAGCAGTGGCGGTAAAATTAGGCGAGATACTCACAGCCTCGGGGGTTATTACCGAGGCACAATTGAAAGAGGCCCTTGCACTTCAGAAAAAGGGCGGCGGTAGACTCGGTACCAACCTTGTTAAATTAGGTCATATTACCGAGGATAAACTTGCTGCCTTTCTCAGTAAGCAATATGGCGTATCGGCAATGAATCTTTCCGATTATAAGATTGACCCATCCGTATTAAAGCTTATCCCTGCAGACATGGCAAAGAAATACATGATAATGCCCGTAGCAAGGGTGGGAGCTACACTGACAATTGCTATGGCAGATCCATCCAACGTTTTTGCGATAGACGATGTTAAGTTTATGACAGGATACAATGTTGAGGTTGTAATCGCAACAGAATCTGCACTTATAGATACGATAACTACATATTATGGCGGTAAGGGCGAGGGACTTATAGCGGCAAGGCTGCAGTCGCAGGCAGCGGCAAAGGGAATCAAACTGGAGGCAAAGGACTATACCCTTTCGGATACCGAGCTTGCAGGGGAAGAGGATGTGTCATTTGAAGAGGGACCTACGGTTGATGTTGATGAATTTGATAAGGTCGTCGGAGACGCACTCGATGATATCGAACATATAACCGAAGAAGATGTACTGACCGGAAAAACCGAGGTCGAGGAACCGATTGTTAAGCTTGTAAGCGGCATCCTTATAAACGCAATAAAGCTCGGTGCAAGCGATATTCACATAGAACCTTATGAGACATCCCTCAGGGTCAGATACAGGGTTGACGGTGTCCTTGCCCTGGCCATGAATCTGCCGTTAAAAGTCAAAGGTTCCATAACCTCAAGGCTTAAGATTATGTCAAAACTCGACATCGCAGAGAGAAGGCTCCCGCAGGACGGAAGGATAAAGCTGAGACTCGGCAAGAAAAAAGAGGTGGATTTCCGTGTGTCTGTTCTACCCACGCTTTTCGGTGAAAAGACTGTTCTCAGGATTCTCGATAAAGCTTCATTGCAGGTAGACCTTACAAAACTCGGGTTTGAAGAAGGGGCGCTCCAGAAATTTATGGAGGCTCTGAATAAACCCTATGGAATGATACTCGTAACAGGACCTACCGGAAGCGGGAAGACAACGACCCTTTACTCTGCATTGAATTATCTCAACAAGCCCAATATAAATATAATGACTGCCGAAGACCCCATCGAATATAACTTCCTTGGTATAAATCAGGTACAGATGAAAGAGGAGATAGGACTGACATTTGCATCTGCGCTGAGGGCATTTTTGCGACAGAGCCCCGATATTATCCTTGTCGGCGAGATACGCGACTTTGAGACGGCAGAGATCGCGGTAAAGGCGGCCTTAACTGGCCATCTTGTCCTCAGCACTTTGCATACTAACGACGCCCCCAGCAGTATAAGCAGACTGTTAAATATGGGTATAGAACCATTTTTAGTGTCATCATCTGTTATAATGATAATGGCCCAAAGGCTCGCAAGAAAAATATGCCAGCAGTGCGAGAAGGAAGTCGAAAAGATCCCGGTGCCGACCCTTATAAACTTGGGTCTCCCGGAAGAAGAAGCACAGACTATTAAATGTTACAAAGGGAAAGGGTGTTCGATCTGCAATAATTCCGGGTATAAAGGGAGGATAGCCCTTTATGAGGTTATGATTATTAACGATGAGGTCAGAAAGCTCGTGCTCGAAGGCGCATCTACAGATGATCTAAAAAAGGCTGCTATACGGGGCGGCATGAAATCGTTGAGGATGAGCGGTCTGACAAAGGTGAGAGAAGGTACTACTACAATAGAAGAGGTTTTGAGAGTTACCGTTGGAGACTAAATAAGCTCGTAGCTTATAGCTTATAGCAAAATATAAACTATGAGCCATGAGCTACGAACAGGGAGGCTGAATGGCGACACTGTATGATTTGCTTAAGATAATGACGGAAAAGGGGGCAACCGATCTTCATATAACCACGGGGAGTCCTCCGCGCATCAGGATCGATGGCAGACTTGTTCCCCTTGACCATCCGCAATTGATGCCTGCCGATACTAAGGCCCTCTGCTACAGTATCCTGACGGACGCCCAGAAACATAAATTCGAAGAGAGCAATGAGCTCGACCTATCATTTGGTGTTAAGGGGTTAAGCAGGTTCAGGGCCAATGTCTTCATGCAGAGGGGAGCAGTGGCAGCAGCATTCAGAACCATACCGTTCGGGATCAAGACCTTTCAGGAATTGGGGCTGCCCGAGATTATGAATGATCTGGTAAAAAAACCGAGGGGCTTAATCCTCGTCACAGGGCCGACCGGAAGCGGTAAATCCACAACGCTCGCAGCCATGGTCGACAGGATAAACATGGAGAGGCATGACCACATAATAACGGTAGAGGATCCGATAGAGTATCTTCACACACATAAAAAGTCATTGATTAATCAGAGAGAGGTAAATGCCGATACTGCATCGTTTAAAACCGCCTTAAGGTACGTCCTCAGACAGGACCCCGATGTGGTCCTGATTGGTGAGATGCGGGATCTCGAGACAATAGAGGCAGCCCTTACAGTCTCGGAGACGGGGCATTTAACCCTTGCCACATTACACACAAATTCTGCTGTTCAGACTATAAATCGTGTAATAGATGTATTCCCTCCATATCAACAGGAGCAGATCAGGGTACAGTTATCTTTTGTCCTTGAGGGAGTACTTGCCCAGCAGCTCATTGCCAAAAAATCAGGGCAGGGAAGGGTTCTCGGGGTTGAATTGCTGGTACCCAATCCCGCTATAAGGAACCTGATAAGGGAAGACAAGATACATCAGATATATTCCATGATGCAGACAGGACAGGCAAAATTCGGGATGCAAACAATGAATCAGTCTTTGACCGAGCTTTATACAAAAGGATTCATTAGTTACGAGGATGCGATAGGTCGTTCTTCCGTGCCAGAAGAATTAATAACAATGCTCCAAAGAATATCAGCATCGGCTGGTAGAGGAAGGGGGTAAAAATGGCAACAGTTTTTCAATGGTCGGGTAAAACAACGAGAGGTGCGTTAGAGTCGGGAGAGATTACCGCATCTACAAAAGACGAGGTAATAGCACAGCTTAAAAAGAGAAATATAACGCCGACGTTGATTACCGAGAAAAAGGAAGCGGTAAGGAAACTATTCGGCGGAGCACCTAAAGTTAAGGACAAGGATATCGTTATATTCACAAGACAGTTTTCCACTATGATCGATGCAGGTCTTCCACTTGTGCAGGCACTGGATATCCTTTCAACACAGGTTGAAAATAAAGGCCTTGCCAAGGTGCTGGCACAAATCAAGGAGGATGTTGAGGCAGGTTCGACCTATGCCGACTCACTCAAGAAACATCCAAAGGTATTCTCCGAGCTATATGCAAATATGGTTGCAGCAGGCGAGGCAGGCGGTATCCTCGATACCATCCTTAATAGACTCGCGGCGTACATAGAAAAATCGATGAAATTAAAGAAAAAAGTTAAGGGTGCCATGACATACCCGATAGTTGTTTCTACCGTAGCAATTGGAGCGATTACCGTTATAATGGTCTTTGTCGTTCCTATTTTTTCGAAGATGTTTGCCTCACTCGGCGGAACGCTTCCACTCCCTACCAAAATGATTATTGATTTGAGTAATTTTCTCGCCGGCATAGGTGGAATAATGTCGGCTGGTGCAATAGCCGGTACAATCTTCGGTATAAAACAATTCAGGCAAACCGAAAAAGGTATGCATATAACGGATAAAATACTCTTAAGGCTGCCGATATTCGGGATGCTGCTCAATAAGATGTCTGTTGCTAAATTTACACGGACACTCGGGACGCTTGTCAGCAGCGGCGTGCCGATACTGGATGGACTGGAGATAACGGCAAAGACATCAGGGAATAAGGTAATAGAATTTGCGATTATGGAGGTGAGAAAGTCGGTAACGGGAGGAAAGACCCTGGCCGAGCCTTTATCAAAGGCAAAGGTTTTCCCTCCAATGGTAACGCATATGATATCGGTCGGAGAATCAACGGGCGCACTCGACTCGATGCTCTCAAAGATTGCCGATTTCTATGACGACGAGGTCGACGCGGCAGTTGGAAATCTTACGGCTATGATGGAACCGCTCCTGATGGTATTTCTTGGCGGGTCGGTCGGTTTTATTGTAATAGCAATGTATCTTCCGATATTCAAACTCATCACACTGATAAAATAGAAAAGGAAGCTGTCAGCTATCAGCTATAAGCTGAAGGCTGATAGCTGAATGTCGAATGATCGATACTGTTCTGATTAAAAAATTAAAGGCCCTTACCTCGATAAGGGTTATCTTTATCTCACTCCTGCTGGGTTCATTTTTCCTGCTCCAGGTTAGATACAGCAACTTTCCTCATCCGCGCGCTATATCAAATCTGATAGTGGCACTTTATGTCCTAACCATAATTTATTCTGTTTTATTAAACAGGATAAAAATATATGTTATCTTTGCCTACATTCAACTTTTCGTAGATGCCTTAGCCACAAATATACTTATATATCTCACAGGCGGAATAGAGAGTTGGTTCTCATTCATTATGCTCCTGACCGTGATGTCGGCAAGCACGGTCCTGAATAAAAGGGCGGGTTATATAATCGCAACTTTCAATAGCATCCTATATGGGGCCATCATTGACCTTCAGTACTACAAACTTTTGCCCGTAGAGTTCGATACAACACTTATAGAAAGAGATTTTCTTTATAACATTTTCGTACATATATCCGCCTTTTATCTTGTAGCCTTTCTGAGCGGTTATCTTTCATCGAGACTTGAAAAGACTACCGAGGTCCTCGAACAAACGGACTCTGATCTTAAAGAACTGACACTCTTCAGCGAGGAGCTGATCGAAAATATTCCAAGCGGCATATTTACTACAGATACCGATGGCTATATATTGGTATTTAACAAGGCTGCCGAGGATATAACAGATATTGAGAGAAAGATTGCACAGGGCAAAAAGATAGATACCGTATTCCCTTTTATAGAGCACATTACGGATATAGAGCGGGCAGAGGGTGTAATAAGGCATAATAAAGGAGACAGGATTATCAGTCTGTCCATATCATCGCTTAAGGATATCAGAGGAGAGAGGATAGGATTTATCGGTATATTTCAGGATCTTACTCAGTTTAAAAAAATGGAGGCAGAGATAAAGAATAAAGAAAAACTGGCGGCTATCGGCGAACTTTCGGCAAGCATAGCCCATGAGATCAGGAATCCGCTTGCATCATTGAAGGGATCGGTAGAGATGCTGCTGGAAAATAGGGTCGCTGAAGAATATAAAGAAAAATTGATGGAGATAGCCTTAAAGGAGATGGAGAGGCTGAATAAGATTATTACGGATTTTCTGACGTATTCACGTCCAACTGCTGCCGAGTTCACTATGTTTGATCTCGATCTTCTGCTCGACGATACGCTCGAACTACTCAAAAATACAACCGCTCAAAGAGAAAACATTAGTATAAGAAAAGATTTTTACGGCAATCTTAAGGTAACTGCAGATCCTCAGAAATTACAGCAGGTCTTCTGGAATCTCGGGATGAATGCTATAGAGGCAATGTCCTCGGGAGGAGAGCTGAAGGTAAGTACAAGGAGGGAAAATAATTTTATCGAGGTAGTTTTCCAGGATACCGGCGTAGGCATTGCAAAGGAGGATATGGGCAAGATATTTTATCCATTTTTTACTACAAAGATTGAGGGTACGGGGCTTGGTCTGGCTCTGGCATACAAGATTATCGAAGAACATAAAGGAAAGATAAGCGTTATCAGCAAGCAGGGTGAGAGCACTACTGTTAAGGTTTTAATACCTCAGGACAATGGAAAATCTAAATAAAGGGAAAATTCTTATTGTTGAAGATGAGAAGAGCATGCGAGAAGTCCTGAGGATTCTTCTCGAAGGGGAGGGATACGATGTTACGGCTGCTGCCGACAGCACCGACGGCATGGGACTGCTTAGCAGGGATATCTTCGATATGGTAATTACAGACATCAAAATGCCCAAGATAGATGGTTTCGACATACTCAAGAAGATCAAGGAGATATCTCCCGACACTATTACGATCATGATAACGGCATTCGGTACGACGGAATCCGCGATAGAGGCAATGCAGCTCGGTGCTTATGATTACATTCACAAACCGTTTAAGATCGATGAGATACGTGTGATAGTTAAAAAGGCCATTGAAAAACGACGGCTTAAAGAAGAGGTTTCGATACTCCGTGAAAAGATTAAAACAGCCTACGAACTCGGTAATATTTTCTGGAAAAGTCCCAAGATGCAGGAACTCCTGAATATCGTACCTAAAATAGCCCAAAGCAATTCCAATGTCCTTATAACAGGTGAAAGCGGTACTGGAAAGGAACTGGTTGCAACCGCAATCCATAATCTCAGTCAGAGGAAGGGAAAAAATCTTGTTGCAATAAACTGTGCGGCATTTCCCGAGGGCCTTCTGGAAAGCGAACTTTTCGGACATATGAAAGGTTCATTCACAGGTGCTGCCTACAACAAACAGGGACTCTTTGAAGTAGCAGACAGCGGAAGCATTTTTTTAGACGAAATATGCGAGATGTCCGTTAACCTCCAGGCTAAACTGCTGAGAGTGCTTGAAAACAGTACGTTCAGGAGGGTCGGCGGGATATCGGATATCAAGGTTGATGTGAGAATAATATCCGCTACAAATAAAGACATTAAGGAAGAAATCGGATCGGGCAATTTCAGGGAAGATTTATATTACAGACTGAACGTGGTTCCTCTGCACATCCCCCCCCTGCGGGAAAGAAAGGAGGATATACCGTTATTCGTAGAGCATTTCCTGACAAAATTCTCGTCTGCTAAAAGGCAGATGTCTTCCGAAGTAATCGAGTTTTTTATGGAATACCCGTGGAGAGGCAATGTCAGAGAGCTTGAAAATGTCATAGAGCGAATACTGTTATTAACGGATAAGGACGAGATAACCATTGGAGATGTACCTCAAGAGATGTTGATGTTTTCAAAGGATACCGATCATATACCTGCCCTGACAAAAGACGGCATATATCTGGACAATATAGTCGAGAATATCGAGAAAACTTATCTCCTTGATGCACTTCAAGCGGCAAATGGAAATAAAACCGAGGCGGCAAAATTATTGAACCTTTCCTTTCGCTCATTCAGACACAGATTATCGAAATATGGTATAAAATAATCTATGAAACTCGGCGAGGTATTGGTTAAAGAGGGTCTTATTACAAAGGAACACCTAAAGCTTGCCCTTGAAAGACAGGTCATATTCGGGGGCCGAATAGGAACGAATATAGTCGAACTCGGAATCCTTAAGGAAGAAGAATTCACAAAATTTTTGAGCCGTTATCTT
Source organism: Nitrospirota bacterium (assembly GCA_016208875.1). GTDB lineage: Bacteria > Nitrospirota > Thermodesulfovibrionia > Thermodesulfovibrionales > UBA1546 > JACQXD01. The sequence goes on along the minus strand of JACQXD010000159.1, from coordinate 2,310 downwards.
AAGATCCCGGTGGTCGAGGCATCGCTGTTGGTCAATATAGACGAGGAAGTCATTGCATGTTTAAGCAAGGAGATGGCCGAGAAATATAAGGCCATCCCTTTCAAAAAAGAGAAAAATAGGCTGCATGTGGCAATGCTCGATCCCAAGGCAGTACATCAGGTGGATGAATTCAGATTTTCGAGCGGATACGATATCATTCCCTATGCTGCATCGGAACTAAGGGTCCTTTATGCCCTCGAGAAATACTACGGGATCAAAAGAGACCTCAGGTACATAAGTATCTTCGACCGCATCGAGGAAGAGGAGAAAGAGGAAAAACAGGCTCTGCCTGCTATAGCTGCCGATATGGAGGCACTTAAAAAGGTAAAAGAGGCGTTTGCAAATATAAAGGACAAAGAAGAGATTGCGGAATTGATCATAAACGAGGCACAGAAGGCTGCAAAGAGGGTTGCAATATTCGTAGTAAAAGGCAATAGCGTCTCCGGCTGGAAATCGAAGGGCATAAATATCGAAGGGGTAAATATTGCTGCGACAGTCCCATCGATTTTTAATGAAGTGCTTACCAGGAAGGCGTATTACAGGGGACCGGTTCTAAATATACCGGGCAATGAAGAATTTATAAGAATCCTATCCGGTACCCCGCAGGACAGTCTGACGATACCGATAAATATAAGGGATAGGGCGATATCTATCATGTATGCCGATAATGGGAACAGTTCGGTACTCGATGCAAATCTCAATTATCTGAATACGCTTGTTGCCGCAGCATCGATAGCATTTGAGATATTAATACTCAGGAAAAAAATAATGGACATGTAGCCGCTTATACCCCTACTCCTTCCTTAATTTTGATTCTTTTTTCTGTTGACAATAAATGGTTTTTTAATCAATAATTAACTGGCACGATGTCTTAATCCCGTTAGAAAAGATATTTCCAATGGGGTCAACTTATATTCCCTTATGGGGAGAAGGGGTAAAGAGGAGTTTGGGGTAGTAACAGTCAGCAAACCGGACACTAATTCGATAGTGTTGGAAAAAGACAGCACAGGAAAAGATTTTAGATGTCTTTAAAGATGAAGAAATCCTTTTGGCTCCTGAGCTTCAAGCTAAACTTTCCACTCCTGTCATTGCGAGGAGCGAAGCGACAAAGCAATCTCAAACCCATCACGTATCACGCATTACGCATCACGATTTCGAAGACCTCCGCCGTGAACTCCTCTCAAGAAAATATAGCTACAAAACCGTCAAAGGCTATGTTTATTACAACAGAGATTTTCTGAATTTCATCGGCAAAAGTCCATCAGACATAACCGACAACGACATCAAAGATTATCTTGTTTATCTTTCCGAAGAAAAAGAGTCTGCAACATCAACCCTCAATCAGGCTATAAACGCCTTGAAATTCTATTACGGCTCGATGCTCAAGAAGAAATTTATGTACGAGGTCAAAAGACCAAGGAAAGACAAACTGTTGCCGGATGTGCTCAGCAGGGAAGAAGTGTCCAGAATCATCAAACTAACTGATAACATAAAACACAAATCGCTTCTTATGATCATATATTCAGGCGGTCTTAGGCTCGGCGAGGCTGCACGGCTGGAGTTGGCGCACCTCGATCGGGATAGGATGCTTATTTTCGTTAAGGGAGCAAAGGGGCGTAAAGATAGGTATACCCTGCTTTCCGAAAAGGCACTGGAACTGATTGACAGGTATATCCAGAAGTATGAGCCAAAGAAATGGCTCTTTGAAGGAGCAAAAGCTGGCAGATACCTTTCCAGAAGATCAATCGAGAAGGTGTTCGAACAAGCACGCGATAGGGCAGGTGTAATAAAGGATGTTTCCGTTCACAACCTTCGTCACAGCTTCGCTACGCATCTCCTTGAAGGTGGCACCGATCTACGTTATATTCAGGAATTATTAGGGCATGCGAGCAGCAAGACTACGGAAATATATACTCATGTAAGCACAAGAAGTCTGGGCAGAATAAAAAGCCCGTTGGACAATCTGGATATTGAAGGAGGTGATGTAGAAGAATAGTGTACAATTAGGCTGAGGTTGCGATTCAGCCAGAAAAGGAATAAACGTACCTCGGTGCAACTATCCCCCCGGATTCGGGACAAAAGTTGCACCTGAGTGCAATTATAAACAAGTTAGCCGTTCATTGCAGGCAAGAGACGGAAAAGATTAAACAATAGAAAAGTGAACCGCCCCATTTTTATTTTTTGGAGGTAAGAATATGGGCATTGATGGTAGATACTTAAAACAAAAAAGAACTGAATTTGGCTTAACACAAGATGGTGCTGCTGCAATTT
>JACQXD010000158.1 GCA_016208875.1 Nitrospirota bacterium | reverse complement strand
TATTGCGGTGTTGTCGCTCTCTGTGCCGCAGCTTGTGAATATTATCTCATCCGGCTCTGCGCCTATGAGTTGTGCGACCTTTACCCTTGCATCTTCGACCTTTCTATGTAATTGCCCGCCGAATGTGTGCATGCTCGAGGGATTACCGTAAAAATCTTTGAGATACGGAAGCATTTCATCGAGGACTTCGGTCGCGACATTCGTCGTTGCATTATTATCAAGATATATGGTCTCCATTATTGTGCCTCCACAATTATTTCTTCGCCAACCAGTTCTTTCAGTTTATCCTGAATCCCCTTTACAGTGACGTCTGCCATTAAACAGCCCATGCACATGCCCCGAAGTGCAACGATAACCTTATTTCCGTCTATATCTATCAATTCGATATCGCCTCCGTCTGCCTGTAATCCCGGCCTTATCTCTGTCTCTATGATCTCCTGAATAAGTGCGATCTTCTGAAGATTGGTCAGTTTTTTAGGGACAGCAGGTTTTTCCGGTTTCTTTAATGCCCAGATGTCTCTCAGGATGGCCTCAATCTCGGGCCTGCATTCCCCGCAGCCGCCGCCTGCCTTTGTATAATCCGTAATCTCATCCACTGTTGTAAGGTGGTTCTCCATCGCAACCCTTCGTATTTTTTCTTCGGTTACATCGAAACATTTACAGACAACCCTGCCTTCTTCTTTGACGGCTATCGGCCGGCCCCGGTAATTGGCAATAGCGGCCTCCAATGCCTCCTGCCCCATAACAGAGCAGTGCATCTTTTCTCTGGGAAGTCCGCCGAGGAATTCTGCTATATCCTGATTGGTCACCTTTAATGCCTCATCGAGGGTTTTACCTTTGATGAGTTCTGTAAGGGCGGATGAGCTTGCTATGGCACTTGCACAGCCGAATGTCTGAAATTTTGCATCAACGATCTTGCCTGTTCCCTTATCAATTTTAAGATAAAGCTTTAATGCGTCACCGCAGACAATGCTGCCCACCTCTCCGACAGCATCCGGACCCTCTATCTCCCCGATATTCTTGGGATGTAAAAAATATTCTTTTACCTTATCCGTATATTCCCACATGATTATTCGCCGATATCTATTATCTTCGTCTTATCAGAATACTCGGCAGACCTGTATTCTTTCAGATTTTCAAATTTTTTAAGGATCTCTGCTACTGTTCTGCCGGCTTCCTCAATAACATGAAGCCTTTTTTGAATTGCATCTGCATTGAAAGAGCCTTCCTGTATCTCATCTGTGAACAACTCTATTGCCATTATAAGATACGTCAGAGGCTGTCTCATGTGGTGAATCATCGCCCTCGATGTCTCGATAACAGCTGCATCCTGCTTTGACTTTACAAGTTCATCCTTAGTCCTGTTTAATTCCTCGATATATTCATGGAGTTTTATATTGACAGTCTCGAGCTCTTCGTTGATTTCCCTGAGTTCTTTCTCCCTGATTTTTACAGCGTCTGTCATTTTATTAAAAGCGATGGAGAGTTTTCCCACCTCATCGCTGCCATATATCTGAGCTGTCTTTGAATAATCACCGCCGGCTATCTTCATAGCAGAGGCAGTGAGCATAGATAAGGGGTTAATCAGTCTTCTTGAAATCATTATCGAAAACGCAAGGGCAACAACAACAGCGGCTAATGCAACATAAAGCAGATTTTTAACTGTCATGCCTATCATCTCGTAGATTATCTTCCCTGACATGCCCACCCGCAATATGCCTGCCCTTCCCCCGAATATCGGATATGAGAAATCATAATAAGTATCGGTGCCTGCTTCAACGAGCATATAGTCTATCTCGCTTTTTTTATGCCCTATGTTTAGCAGCTTTTTAGGAAAACCATCCTTAAAGGTGTGAAGCAGGACGTGCCCATCTTTTTCAACAAATAGATAGGACACCCCGGGATTATTTCTCATCGTATCTTCAAAAAATGCGTCCACACCTACAAAGTTTTCTATCAGCATATCGTCTACTATGTGAGAGGACACAGCGTTGGCAAGCGACTGCCCCATATCTATAAAGTGCTTCTTCAGCACGTCTTTTAAATACAGATTAACAAACAGAACAGAACCTGCCGTATAAAAGAGAATCATAGCAGATAGGGCAATGAATAACTTATATCTGAGGGATAGACTTTTCACTTTTTCTTTTTAAGCCATTCCTGCATTTCCCTTATGGAATCATAAGAGGAATCTTTCGGTACGATAAATATCTCTATCCTGATCTCAGAAAGGATTTTCTTACCTTCAGGGTCTTCATGCATCGAGAGGAATATATTTTTAAGTTTATTTTTTATTTCGATCGGTGTTTTAGGATGGACAACAACCGGGGGTATCCCGTATAGGGGAGATCTGTAAATTATCTTAGTATCTTTTACGAAATCGGGATTTCTGTCATTATAGTAATCCCATATAAGGCCATCGACAGATGCACCGTCAACAAGTCCTTTCGAGACTGCCTTGATAGAATTGTCATGGCTGTAAGTGAAGATATGTTCTTTAAAATATGTCTCCGGAGTTTTGTTTATTTTTGAGAGTACATAAGTTGGAACGAGTTTCCCTGTATTGGAATTAGGGTCTGTAAATGCGAAACGTTTTCCCCATAACCCCTGAATATTATTTATCGGACTGCTTTTGTGTACTATGAAGTATGCCTGATAAAATGGCTTTCCATAAAGCATCGGTGCAACCAGAAGTTCCATGCCGAATTTTTTATGCCCGTCTACATAAGGCCCCGAACATACGAAAGCTAAGTCGAGTTCCTTTCTTTCGAGCATATCATTCACTTCCTGATATGTTTTTTTCTGGATCAGTTCTATCGGTTTTCCAAATTTTTTACTAACATATTTCATCATCTCGTCATAATAAATAGCGGTTTCCTTAGGAGATACGACGGCAGCAATAGCTATCCTGATAGGTTGTGTTTCAATAGATTTTTTATCTTTCTCGATCTGAACTCTGTCTTTAAAATCAACAACAGCTTTTTTCTCATCAGTCTTTTTACATGAAGATAGAATAAACGGCAGGGTTAATAAGATTAACAGTGTCCTTATCAAAGACGTATTTTTCACATAATAATTATATCATAAAATATACCCCACATGATTATGTCTTCAAGGTGTGTTAATACAGTGCATCGGATACTATTTGCATTGAGCTTATCTATAATTTTCAGACTCAAATCGCACACCTGTTCCTGCTCATACATAAATGGGTCTGTTGAAAAGCAGAGATGAACATATTTTATTTTGCTTTTATATTTCGGTATTTCTTTGTCCAAGAGTTCTAAGGCATTAGAAACTATCTTAGGCTTGCACCACTCTTCATAGGTTTTGACGATCCCGCACCTTCTTTTCATCATATAGGCATAGCATGGATATTTACACCCATGAGAACAGCCCTCGACATGGTTTAAACAAAAGTCAGCGTATTCAACCTCGCTTTTATAAAGAAGAGATTTTCTTTCGATGGTTTGCATGTTAAAATAATATACAGCAAAAATAAGTATTCAACGACTTAGCAGGATATTTGTAAAATAAATGGAAATTACCCTTGCTATTAGAATTTGGGCTAAATGCACACCTTTTGTTTTTGTATTAATTGCTTAAACTTGTTTAAGGATTCTCTTGCCAACGTAGTCCCGAGCGTATTAGGGTCGCTAATCTCAAGCAATTGTTTTTTATAAGATTCAGGATAGAACTTTTTTTCATATTCTTTAACGGAATAATATTCTTGCACTTTTGCCTTAAGCTTTTTCACTCTTGGGCTCCTTTCTATCTTCCCGAAAATAGTTTGCAAAAAAATAAGGATTCAATTCAGGTTTAAAATAATGTTTTCTTTTGATCCAAATGAATCCATCTCCCTTTGAAATGACTGCAACATCAATGGGACCGCCAACGGTTTCGGCATCCAATGAAATCTTTCTTTTAAAAGATGTCAGATTCACAAGCGATTCAGCCATAGCGGCAAGTTCATCTTTCGGAAGAAAAGACACCGCATTAATAATGGGATTGATATGAAAAGCTCGCCTGTAATCTTGCAATCGCTTATTAAAATCTGTAAGTATTGAAAGGCCGATTTCCTTTAATTTTTTTGAGAATTCCTGCTTTTTGGTTACATCTACGTTTTCAATGCTATCTACAATAAAGTCAGGATATTTCTCAAAATATTCCGAAAGATAATCAGATATGATTTTATTGTATGAAGGATCTACTCCTTCAATAAACGTGGCAACCATTTCGCTTTGTGCAAAAGGAATAATCCATGCTGATGAGTCAACGTTAATAGCCGCATCTTTTTCTTTCTTGTATTTAAGTGTATTATTAACTTTGGCTTCTATAGCAAATGAAACAAGCGATGGGAATGTTTCTTCTTCACCAAATCCTGCTATAACTAAACCGGAGGAGTTCCTCGCAAACCTGTCTTTCGAAAAGATACTTGCACAAACAATCTGCAAATCCTCAACCGTTTTCTTTGAAATCGGCAATTGCTGAAAGATTTCGTCCTTTGCCTTTATAATCAGCTCACTATAGTTTTCAATCAGAGTTTTATCATAATCAGCAGAGATATTGTCTAACTTGGCAGCTTTATTCCATACCTCGTAATGCTTTTTTATCGTCTGTTCAACTATTTCATTTACTGATGTTTCCATAATTTTCTTATCACAAGATATTTTCTCTTTTACCTGGTCATCTATTTCTCTCTTTATGTCGATAAAATACCCTGCAATTGCTCTAAAAAAATACTTTTTTTGTTCGGTTTCCGGAAACAGAGTAATATTTTCAGAAAGAAAAGAAATAAAACTATCGGAATATTCTTTTAAAGTCGGGAACGGCTGCTTGCCTAAATTTGCTCTATATATTTTAATGATCGATTCCCATGGGACATCCATAAAATTGGCACTGCCATAAATCATGATACCGACAGGGTGGTATTTCGAAAGGGCAAAGAGCTTGTTGACTGTGTTGAAGATCTTCTGCCCTTTTTCTTGTTCTATTGTAACAGCGCTGTCAGCAGCAAGAGCCACTGCTGTCTTATTCATTATTGCAATTTCAGCTGTCATATTTTTCTCTTAATATATTCTAAATGAGGGTGCTTTTATGCATAATATATTACCAATAAAAGTTATTATCTTCAATGATTATCTCTTTCCCTCCACGACCCCAATCTCCTCATCTGTCAATCCATACAGCCTATAAACAATATGGTCTATCAACCCATCGGTAACCTTGATTTTTTCTTTCAAAGGTTCAAAAACCGACATGCTTTTTGTGAAATGTTTTTCGAGAAGTTCCTGAATCTTTCGACTTGATGGATCTATCGAAATTTTATTCTTGTTTTTCTTAAGAACATCGAGGAGATGATTGAAATCATTATCATGATAATCCTTAATTGCCGTTTTATTCGTCATCCCCTCAATTTCAGCGCCGATTTCACGTTCAAGCCATTTGAGGAATCCTTTGATTTCCTCATTCTTAATTTTGTTTAATTCAATCATCTGCTCGGCAAGATAGGCAAGGAAGTCATGAACGGTGTCATTGCGTTTTTCCTTCAGTTCTCTTTCGACCCAGCCTAAACTTTTAGGAGCACTCATTCTTTTTCCCTTATATGAAACCTTTTTCTCCAGACCTCCATGAGAGGCTGCCAGTCCATACTATCCGCACTTGAAAGGGCATCAAGATATTCATCTGTTCCTTTTTCATCCTTTTCATCGGGGACAAGTTGCACAGGTGGTAGGTCAAACCTGTAGAGCAAAGCAAAAAGAAGCATTCTTGTAACCCTACCATTGAAATCCAGAAAAGGATGTATGCTCAACAAGCGGCCTTCTGCAAATGCGAGCGATTCAAGAAACGTGTCATTAACTTGTGGCTTCCTGCCGAGAGAGGACAGCCGGAATTCAACATCGTCGCAGTACTGCCGAATTAAAATAGGCACTTCATAGTATGGCGGAGGGTTGTACGTACCGACTGTTACATCCCTATCCCTATACCGTCCCGCCCATGCCGGGAAAAGCTCTTCAAACGCATCCTTATGTAGTTTGCAGATAAATTCAGGCATTATCTTTATTTCATCAGGAGGCCGTTCAAGGAGTGAAGCCATAACGCGCTCTACCCCTTTTGCAAGATGGGGAGCAAGTTCAGAATAGGATTTGATGCCGAGGCTTGATTCTATATAACGTGTGTAGCGTCTTGTCGAACCGTAGTCTTCAAACTCTTCAGATATTCTTTCAGCATCTTCAGGCTTACGTGCTCGCCCTCGAAGGCCATAGACGCGTTTACCTGTGGGGGTATGCTCTCCAGATATCTTTTTTTCTTTTCCTCGGGTGTGAGGGTCGTCCTCCATTGTTCTACTATATTCTTCCGAGTTTTTTGTTTTTTCATCTTTGTGTCCTTTATCTAACTCTAACATATATTTTTTATAAACCTCAATCGCTTCCGCAACTCTCTCCTTCCGCTCTTTTTCAGGAGTGGTAAAGGAGATAGGTGGCATCGGCATTGAGTCTATCTCATAAGAATTAACATGATTATTAGTGCTTGTGAGTCTGAATCTCCATTCCCATAACGATGAATTCAATAAAGCAAGAATGGCAAAGAGACTGTATTCTTTTGGTTTAACAATATAGTTAATGGTATCTGAGCAGAAGTTATCCTTCTCAACAACAGTTGCTATAATTCTGCGCCAGTTATCTATTGCCGAGCCTCGCTGATAACCAATACGCACATATCTGTAGTCGTATGCCTTTGTATTTTTGCCATGGGCATTAAGAAATTTATCAACATTAAGATATACCGGTTCTCCTTGCTTTGGTTCATCTTGAAAATCATATCGATTAATATGTGCGCCCCTCAAAACAATCTGTCCTTTTTCTTCATCGGTTAGATATTCTGAGTGTGATGTGAGATTAACTTCTCCTTGCTGAGATGGTGCGAAATGTTTGAGCACTATTCCATGAGAGATATTATTTAATTTCAGCGCAAGGGAAAAATCCTTAGCGGTCATATTCGGATAGGAAGGGATGCTTAAGTTCTCTTTATCAAATTCTTCTATCTGAGATGGTTTTATAGCTAATTGTGTCGAGGATTCAAGAATATCTCTCCCCGAATGAATTCTGATGTTGAACAACGACGGCTTCTGTTTGGAAAGAATGTATATGCAGGTCGAGAGTTTCGCTTCGGGAAACACCCTATTGGAAGGGTCATCCTTTTGAGGTAATGCTTCTATTTTCTGCAAACAATTCTTTTTAAGCATAAATTCCCGCAAAGGTCTTGCCTGTTTATCTGCTAATAAAGCCATCGGAACAATAAAGCCATGCATACCTTTACTCTTGAGTAAATTCAAAGATGCAGCACTAAAGAGGCGATAAAAATTAAGCTTATTTCCAACCGCAGGGTTGTATATGATCTGGTGTGCAAAAAAATCTTTTTCATTCTGAGTTTCACGCCCCTGCTCAAGGTCTGACAAAACATCATACGGTGGATTGCCAATTACGCAATCAAACCCCGGATTCTCTTTCGGGCTTCCGTTTTCATTGAAAAATACCTCGGAGAATTCAAGTTCCCAGTGAAAGAAATTTTTGTCTCTGGTTATAGCTTTAGATTGCTCAAGAAGAGAACTAAGTGAGGACATTGGTAGCTCTCTATCAGAATTTTGTAATGAACTGACTACAAAATTGTATATCTGGCCTGATATGCCTGCCTTTGACTTCTTTTTTACAGCAATCCCGGTCTCTGAACCAAAAATATCCATCTGGGCTTTGGGTTGATCTTTCAGGAGTTCTTCAAATACCTGTTCTTTTTCTTCCAGATTATTTCCAAAGAATAGGCTCGTCCATAAGTTTGCTATCTCCCTGTAACTATCAAGTTCATTCATCAAATTCCGAAAAGTCTTTTCCTTTGCTTTTATGTCAGAGATTTTCTCGCTCGGCATTTCTTCTATTACATGGAAACCCTTAATGATTGTTGTAATGTCTTCTCTGAAACGGGATTTATCGAAAAGCATAAGCTGCTCATCCTGAGCCTCGGATTTCTTTTGTTTTCCTTTTGACAGAGGCAGATAACTTAAGTCATTAATCC
>JACQXD010000155.1 GCA_016208875.1 Nitrospirota bacterium | reverse complement strand
TTTACATTACACGTGACCGAAATTTTAATGTTAAATATCTTTCTGAAAATGGCTGGCAGGCCAATTGAAAAGTCTGTAAGGTGTCGCTACAAGACATTTTTCAGCGTCCCTACCCGTCTTTTTGAAGATTTTTAACATAAGTAAACTATAGGAGGAAAAATGCCGATCAAATCTAAAATAAGGACGGTACCGGATTATCCGAAGAAGGGGATCATGTTCAGGGATATAACAACCCTTATCAAAGACCCTGTCGGTTTCAGACTTGTCATTGATAATCTGACACAGAGGTATATAAAGGGTGATGTGGAATTCGATGTTATAGTAGGAATAGAATCGAGGGGTTTTATAATCGGAGGGGCACTATCATATACGCTCGGCAGGGGATTCGTTCCTATCAGAAAAAAAGGCAAGCTTCCGGCAGAAACGATAAAACACGAATACGAACTTGAATACGGTACCGATATTATAGAGATACATAAAGATGCAATAGAAAAAGGGATGAAGATTCTTCTCGTTGACGATCTGCTTGCAACTGGCGGAACGGCACTTGCCTCTGCTGCCCTGATCGAGAAATTAGGCGGTGTCGTATCGGAGATGTGTTTCATAGTTGACCTGCCCGATGTCGGCGGACGCAAGAGACTTGAGGAAAAAGGATACAAGGTTGTTGCACTCACGGAGTTCGAGGGGGATTAAAAAAACGAATTATAATTCGATCTCCATATCGTCTATTGCGGCAGTCGAATTAGAGAATATATTCTTTGCAACGTTTTCCGCATTCTTTCTTTCCTCTAAAGACTGATAAAGACTTGCGTCAAAATGGACCAACGATAATCGCTTAGCCTGCGACTCAACGGCAATCCTTGCAGCGATCTCCGGATTCAGATGAGGCCAGCTTTCGGATATCTGCCCGGGTTTAAATGCACATTCTGTAATCAGGAGATCGGCGTCGCTTGCAAGTTTTACTGCGTTTTCGCAATAACCCGTGTCGGGGCAATATGCAATTATCTTATTCTCCAATTCGAATCTATATCCGAGTGTGAGAGAAGAATGGATAAGGGGCAGGAATTCTACCTTGAATGGAATATCATTTTTCTCGACAGGGAGATCGTAAACCTCGATCTCGTACCCAACCCTGTTTAGAGGCATCGAATACGGGAGGTTAATTATCGTATTTAAGATATTTTTTGTACCGGTCTGCCCGCAGATGTAAAGCCTGTGAGTGAAATTAAACTTGCCGAGAATATGCAGGCCGATGATATGATCGAGGTGAAAATGGCTCAAAAACAAATAAGTTGGATTTTCCGGATTTATATAACGGTCTACCTTATATAACCCGTTCCCGGCATCGAGGATTATATTATATTTCCCGGTCTTGATCAGGATACAGATCGTATCCCCTGTAGATGTATCGTACCAGCCGTTCGTACCAAGGAATACTATTTTCACACGATCTCCATGAATATCGAATATGCATAATGAAATGCAATGACGGCAAAAAAGGTACATAGAAGGCTTAAAAATATGTAGAGAATACCCCTGCCGGTATTTTTTAGCCTCAGATGCGCAATGGCCTTAGGGGTTATAGTTAAAGCACCGAATGCAAGCATTACTCCGAGAAGTATCTGGGTGACCATCCTGATCATACGATTTCCTTCTTACATCATCAGAAATAAAATATCCCCAAAGGGCTTATTTAAAGTAAGCTGAAAAATAGGATCTGATCTCACCGAGAGTTTCTTCTGCTGCGAGAGGCACCATCGAGGCAATGCAATCGAGATTAACGAGGGCATTGGCATTCGCATCCCTCTTTGCCGCGTCGGTCAGTCTGTGTGCAAAATCCCTGTTTACCAGACCGACCTCCGAATATATATTATCGAGTCCTGTCAATCCCCAATCGGCAGTCTTGCCATCCCTGTTTAAGAAATACTGTGCCATGAGATACATCGAAACCGTCCTGAAAATAGTCTCCGTAAGCGTTGCGAACGGTAGGTGAAATCTTACCATTGGTTTTAATCTTTCCATTACGGGACACCCGCTCGTTGTCATAACGATGCCGATTAAGGCACTTAGTCCCTGCTGGATTGTTGTTTCCTTCGAATAAGTTCGGTCTTCTGTAGTTACCGTGACGGTTACGTTCTCATATGAAAAAAAATTTTTGAACTCATCGGCTATATCTGCAAGGTTCAGTGCGATAGGACAATATTTATTGGCCCCTTCGTCGAGAGAACAATTTTCGCATTTGTTGTGGCCAAGTATTGACCAGAGCGGGGGATCGGATCTTTTCTCAGCGATAAGACTAAGGGTTTGTTTATCGAGAATAATATTGAATATTTTGTCTTCGTTATTTTCGAATCTGAAAGTA
>JACQXD010000154.1 GCA_016208875.1 Nitrospirota bacterium | reverse complement strand
ATGAATGGCTTAGCTCTGAGGGGTATAGAGTGGTGCGCTTTTGGGATAACGAGGTATTCGATAACATTGAGGGCGTTTTAGAAACTATCCAGGCAACCCTTCTTACCCCTCACCCTAACCCTCTCCCCCAAGGGGCGAGGGAAGAAAACTTTTGACAATACCAAAATAACGGAAAGGAGATCAACATGACTACAACTAAGAAAAAGGTAACAAGGGATACCGTGATAGGCGACGTGATAAAGGACGACCCTGCTGCTGCAAAGGTTATAGAGAAATACTTTGGAAACGGCTGTTTTACATGCCCCGGTATCAGGGTAGAGTCCATTGCATTCGGCTGTATGATGCATAACATCGATCCGAATAAGATCGTTAAAGAACTAAACGAAATGGAGGACTAATATGGAAACAAAGTGTTTTGTTTGCGGGAATGCGGATACGACTGTGGTATATCTTAAATGTATCCATGAAGGTAAAGAAGAATTAGTGTGTGTTAGGTGTCTGCCCATTCTTATACACGGGGCGCACTAAGCCACGGGACATTCCCTTGACATCCAATCCTATTTTGCTATGCTTTCTGTAGAGATACTAAGGAGGTCATTAGTAAGGCGACACAATTTGTCATTCCCGCAAGCAGAGCGCGTCGGGAATCCTTCTGAAAAACCATAGAACCTTATTAAAAAGGAGGCAGTTTATGCAGAAGAAGGTTATCGTATTAATCATTGTGTTTTTTGCCGCTGCTGTGATCGGTGGAACCTATCATACAAATGCAGATGCTCAAAGATATGCAGGTCCGATAAAGGTTGGGGCATGTTATGGGTGCCACTCCGATATCAAGGAATTCCACTTAAAAGGCAAACATGCGAAGGTCAACTGTTCAAGCTGTCATGAAGGATTGGAGCAACATCTTAAGAATGCCTCTACAAAGCCCGGCACAAAGATGGAACACGCCGTATGCGGTAAATGTCATAAGGAAGAATATGAATCATTTATAGCGGTAAACCTCGAATCTAAGGCAAAGGTAGAGAAGGCAACATTTAAAAGCAGGTCACCTTTATTTGACAAGCTGATGATGCCGCATGGTTTCACAAAGGAACATGCAGAACCGAGAAGCCATATATTTATGCTCGCAGATCACCTTACCGTTGACCGCGCGTATGGAGGAAGGTTCCAATTTAAGGACTGGACAAAGATCAGCGATGGAAAGGGAGTGGAAAAATCGTCATGGGAAGTACTTACCGACAAAGAGTCGAATACATCCGACCAGAAGGCATTTATACCTCAGAGCGCAACTGCCGCCAATCCCGTATGCCTGACTTGTAAAACTCAGGACCATATCCTAAAGTGGAAATATATGGGCGATAAAGACCCTAATGCCAAATGGGATAGGACGTCAAAGGTGGTTGACTTTGCCAGGGACCTGCACCATGCTATTAACTGTTTTGCATGCCACGATCCTCACTCGACCCAACCGAGGGTAGTAAGGGATGCCCTTATAGAGGCGGTGGTTGACAGGAACGAGGGCACATATCCTTACGATAAGGAGAAAAGCAAGAAGACGACGATGAAAAAAGCGATGTTCAGGGACTTCAGGGCAATCGGTATCCTTAATAAAGCAGATTCGAATCTTATGTGTGCCCAATGCCATGTCGAATATAATTGCAATCCGGGACATAATCCAGAAACCGGTGAGGCAGTAGGGATGAGCGACAGAAGGACTAACCTTTTCCCATGGGTAAATATTTTTGACTATAACAAGAAGATGAGCGACTATAAGTTTAAGGACTTCAAGCATGCAGTCACAGGGGCGTCTCTATCAAAGATACAACATCCCGAGGCCGAGACCTTCTGGGGAAGTAAGCATGAGAGGGCAGGTGTCGAATGTAAGGACTGTCATATGCCGAGGGTAAAAAAAGGTGGAAAGACCTATACATGGCATGGTCAGAAGAGTGCAAGATATATGACCAAGGACACCTGTATTAGATGTCATCCGTACTGGACAGATAAAGAAGCGGAATATCAGGTTGATGCTATCCAGAATTATATAAGGGGAAAACTGACAAAGGCCGAATTCTGGCTCGGACAGTTTATTGATACCTTTGCAAAAGCAAAAGCGGCAGGCGTTCCTGAAGAGACACTTAAAGAGGCAAGGGCATTACATGATATTGCTCAGACCTATTGGGAATGGTGGACTGCGGAAAACTCAGATGGATTTCATAATCCCGATGCGGCAAGAGAATCTCTCGCAAGATCTATAGATGCGTCTCAGAAGGGTATTAAAATTATCAACGATGCTATAGCAGCAAAGAAGTAGTTAAATTTAGGAGGCACGGCATTTGCCGTGCCTCCCCGGCTAAACAGAATGGCGGCTCGTACTGCATTTATAAAAGAAAGGCTATTGTCAAATTAGTTTATTCGCTTTTTCTACAAAGTCTTTTGCCATCTTAATGGCTCCGCCAGATTCTTCTTCCGTAAAAGGCACTTCTGGATAGTAATCAGCCTCTTCCCTCATCTTCATGAGCCTTCCTATTGTTTTACCTATGGCTAAATCAAATTCCTTTGTCTTTATGTAATATAGGCCGAACATTCTTTCTACGCCTTCATGTGTTTTTGGTTCAACCCCTTTTATGAGCAGAAGTGCTTTTGCAGCATGATATATCGCGTAATAGGCCGATGAAACGCTCTTGAAAAAAAACCCCTTCTCGTGCAAAACCAATGCAGCGTTCAATTCGGCAGATGCCCTCTCGATTTCATCCCTTGCACGAAGACGGCCTTCTTCTTTATCTATTCTCTCGACCATAGAGTAATACCATCCAGATGAATTTGTCTTAGAAAAGGCTTACTCGCTGACTGGAAATCTGAAGCAGTGCTGAAGATTGCCGATATAACAACGTCATATTTTATTTGGAGTTCATATATCATATCGTAGAGTTCGAATTTCATCGCCCTTGGAATAGGATAGTCTGTAATAAATAAAATATCCACATCGGATTCTTCTATAAAATCTCCCCTTGCCTTTGAACCATAAAGAATGATTTTATTTATCATAGGATACATGGATGGTATTTTCTGAAGAATACCCTCCAGAGCCTTTTGTTCATTGTAATTCAGATAATGTGTCGGTTTAGTAACTGTTTTCATAAGCAGATTATACCACAGATGAGGTATTGTATCAGGCAAAGCAAAAAGGCAGAAATAGGGTTGAGGTGAAATACTAATGTCTGTGATATACTTATGTTATGAATAGGTTTGCTGAGTATATTGAAGGGTGGAAGGAAAAGGAAAGGTTTTTAGAGATAAAACTTTTGTCTATGCAGGAAGAGATATGGAAGCTTCTTCCCGCTGTTACTAAAAGACTTCAATCTCTCGGTGCAAAAAAGGTAATCGTCTTTGGGTCTTTGATTGAGGGTGGGTTTAAGCTAAATTCTGATATAGACATAGCGGTAGCGGGTTTGCCTGCCGGCAAATATATTGATGCTGTAATAGAGACCGAGAAAATACTCGCCACGGCTTATGTTGATTTTGACTTAGTTCTTTATGAAAAGGCTCATACATGGATAAAAGAGAAAATTAACAAAGGCAGGGTGCTATGACCAGAGAAAAGGCATTGGTATTCCTCAGCGAAACTGAAAATGAGATGCTACTCCTCAGGCAGTGCATTGAGGTAATTGAAAAGAGGCTTTCATCACTCAAGAAAAAAAAGAAAAAAGAGGAGAAGACTGTTTAGGAAGGCATACCATACCCCACCTACTGTTTTTAATACCTTCCATGCGTATTAAGAAGGAGAAAGGTATTAGGACGCATCACAAATATATCTGCTATAATTAGTATATGAAGGTTTTTAAGGAGATTAGGTTTTTGAAGCCACAAAAAAATTCTCTCATAAGGAGAGAATCTGTCTGTCTGTCTGATTATCCCCTTATCTGCATCATTCAAAAATCCCTTTGCCATCATTACAATTCTTTTCATAAAGGAGCATCAATATGACCCGCAAGAAAGAACAGGAAGAAAATATTGTCCATTTCTTGAACAAGCTTAATAATGACATTATGGCGTTTATAAGGAACTCCATAGAATCATCAACGGATATTGAAAAAAGGAACTCCATAGAATCATCAACGGATATTGAAAAGTGGAGTGCCTTATCCAATGGTTTTAAGCTATTCAAGTGCTGGGAGATTAAAGGATGCACAAAAAAAGACTGCCCTGCTTATGGCAGTAAAGATTGTCGCTGCTGGCTTCAGGTCGGCACCCTGTGCGGAGGTAAGGTTCAGGGCGAATTTGCAAAGAAATATAAAACCTGTTTTGAATGCGATGTCATGAGACTTATTTCTCAGGAACCTGTAATGGCCCTCTATGAGAACATAAACACCCTTATCTTTCATCTGAATGACAAAACCGTTAAGCTCGGTGAGCTTGCCATCAAAGACCAGCTTACCAATCTC
>JACQXD010000153.1 GCA_016208875.1 Nitrospirota bacterium | reverse complement strand
TGTCAAGGTTGCTGTAGAAAGGAAATTGTATCGTGATTGAGAGAAGTGTTTAAAGTAGGGAGCCTTGCCTGACGACAAGGCATGAATAAGTATCTATGACTTCAAGACTGGAAGAGCTACCGCGCAGCGGTTTTGTTCAACATTAAAGCTTCTTTCTGAAGGCATACGATCAGAAGATGTGGGCGTATTTCTGAGAGCGAAGATTTCTGAAAGAAGCAAGTTGAACGAAGCCGCTGCGTACAGCCTATGGAGTTTCAATCCCATCCCTCCTGTCTTTGTCCGTAAAATGGGGCTACGGATTCATTGATCCAAAGCGGCTGATTGACTGGAATTGCCCCGACACAGGCAATCTCAGCAATTGCCTTGCCCCTGCTTTGCATAGAATATACAGGAAGAAAGGGCTTTTA
Source organism: Nitrospirota bacterium (assembly GCA_016208875.1). Lineage (GTDB taxonomy): Bacteria > Nitrospirota > Thermodesulfovibrionia > Thermodesulfovibrionales > UBA1546 > JACQXD01. The sequence goes on along the minus strand of JACQXD010000153.1, from coordinate 38,898 downwards.
GGCAATAGGAAAGTGTGACGGAAACCGGGATGGCTTTCGGAAGGGTGTTTACAAAGGGATTTTTTTGAGTTCATAACCATACCTTAAGGGGAGCGGCTGCATCCGGCGGGTTGCAAGACCTCGGTCGTATGCATCCTGCCTTTTTGACAGACGGGACATTTCGTAATATCTACCCGTGAGGTTCGAAGCCGCAATTCCTTCCATGTCTCGGTCCGGGACTCGTTGTCCTTTTCTGCCTTGCATACGTGGAGGAGTTCACGGCACAAGGTTAGGTTGTTTTTACAGTTTCTGCTGCCCAACAGGCCGTAATGCCTGATCTTTACGAACCTGTCGGGCAGGACATGCAGAAGAAACCTTCGGATGAACTCCGGGGCGTCTAAAGTCATAATCTTTTTTTTGTTGCCGTCTGCGTAGTCACGCCACCTGAATGAAACCCTGCCGTCTGCAACGTTTATAATCCGGTGATTACTGATGGCGATCCTGTGAGTATATCTGCCGAGATACCGGATGACCTCCTCAGTGCCACCGAAGGGGGGCTTGCTGTAGAGTACCCATTTTTTGCAGTAAAACTGTTTGCGGAATCTCTCGAATATCTTTGGCTCTTGCAGGTAAGTGATAGCACCCGGAAATGCCAGCTCCCCTGCCTCATAACTCTGTTTAAGATAAGCAAGGAACTTTTTCTTAAACAGCTCTCGCAGGACATTGACATGAATAAAGAACTTCTTTCTGCAGGAAACCCATTTGTGCCTGATAGGGGACAGTCCGCCACCCGGCACTATGCAGTGGATATGTGGATGATCCATAAGATTCTGGCCCCATGTGTGAAGGACGCCTATGAACCCAATATGTGCGCCAAGATGTTTAGGATCTCTTCCGAGTGTGATAAGCGTCTCTGAGACCGAGCGGAAGAGAAGATTATACATGACCTTTTGGTTTCTTAAGACAATGGGATTGAGTTCATCAGGGATGGTAAATACAATGTGAAAGTATTGTATCGGGAGAAGGTCTTCGCTCCTTGCCTCTATCCATTGCTCTTTCTTTAGGAACTGGCATTTAGGGCAGTGCCTGTTCCTGCAGGAGTTATAAGATATCTCCAGATGGCCGCAGTGGTCGCACTTATCCACATGTCCACCGAGTTCTGCCGTCCGGCAGACCTCGATCGCACGCATAGCCCGCAATTGGTTGCGGGGCATCGGATGAATCTTTCTGTACTCAGGGCCGTATTGTCGGAAGATGTCGGCGACTTCGACCCCGCCGCAGTTCCGCACCATCGCAGGGACTTAGACGGTACGCTCGGATGTCTCTTTGATGACCGGCGGAAAATCCAGTGGGCTTGTGATCCTCGACAGCGCCCTGTTGCTTACGTGCAGATAGATAGTTGTCGTCTTGGGTGATTTATGTCCCAAAAGCACCTGTATGTGATGAAGGTCCGTCCCTGCCTCAAGCAGATGCGTTGCGAAGCTGTGTCTTAGAGTATGGAGCGTAGCAGGTTTTGTGATGCTTGCACGGTCCTTAGCGATCTCGAATATCTTTTCTATGGTGCGTTCCGATATTGGTCTATCGGCGTGTTGCCCCTCGAACAACCAATCCTTGGGACGATACCTCCTGTAGTATTGTCTCAACGTCTCAAGGGCGACCACTGAAAGTATGCTGTAACGGTCTTTTCCGCCTTTGCCCTGTTGTATCCTGACCATCATACGCTTGCTGTCAATGTCAGGGACCTTTAGATGGGATGTCTCACTCAGCCTTAATCCTGAAGAATAGGTAATCATCAGTATGGCCTTGTGCTTGATGTTCTTTGTGACTGAAAATAACTCCTCGACTTCTGTCCTGTCCAGAACAACGGGAAGTTTCTCTCTATTCTTGAGTTTGGGAATCTTGTCAAAGACCACGCTCTGCTTCATTGTGGTCTGATAGAGGAACTTCAGCGAGCCGTAGGTCTGCCTGTAGGTTGAATCCGAGACCTTCTTTTCTGCAAGCAGGTAATGAAGGTATTCCCTGATCTTGTCTTCTCCCAATTGATCGGGAGCTTGCTTGAAGTAACGGGCAAAGTCCCTCTGTCAAGGTTGCTGTAGAAAGGAAATTGTATCGTGATTGAGAGAAGTGTTTAAAGTAGGGAGCCTTGCCTGACGACAAGGCATGAATAAGTATCTATGACTTCAAGACTGGAAGAGCTACCGCGCAGCGGTTTTGTTCAACTTGTTTATAAGCGAACTTGGTTCGTATATACCCCCAATTTTGGGGTTGTAGACGAACCTGTTTCGTATATCCCGATTCTGGCTGAGATGCCAGAAAACCCTCTCCTGACGATTTTTGTCACTTATCATCTCCCATTTCTTTTAAAAAGTTACTTCCAAACATATTATCTGATAACTATTTCTCCTGTATGAATTCTTATCTCAAGTTCAAATTTATTCAAAAAGTCCATACCCAGAAGACCATCAACATAAGTTCCATACGGCAAGGTATGGGCCAACACTTCAACTCCTTCAATAACTTTTCCTAAGCAGTGGAATTTATTTAAACGAACAACAGGAACAATCTCGTAGCCACTGCCTGTAATAATCCTTTGTCTTCGCTGTGCAATAGCAGGGCTACATCCAATATTTTCTAATATCTCCTGTGAAATAATCGTATAGGAAGAACCTGTATCTAAAAGCAGTCGTGGGTATGCTTTACCCTCGCCCCCTTCAATAAAAGACTTAAGCATAAGCAAATGTCCATGTCGCTCAAGTTTATATATATTCATAGAAAAGAACCACCGCAAGATCTTCCGGTATTTCACCTGTATATTCAATTGAAAAGTTTTTTGGTTTTAATTCTAAAAGTTTTTTGTATATTTCCTCTTTGTCCTTTGAATGGGCAATTACATCACCTTCTATTATTTTAAAATCCTCATCTATCTCTTTTACGTCTATTAAAATCCATTCAGCCTTGTATTGTTCTAAAATATCTTTCCACTTCATAATTTAATCCTCCTTAAACCTCATATTATCATTCTTTTTTTTAAAAAAATAATAATCACTCCTGCCGTTTCTGAAAGCATTGTATATCTGTCTTTTCTCCCTTTTGCCCCTTTGATATGAATCAGCATCCTCTTGCTGTCTATGTCTTCGATTTTTAATCGAACTACTTCGCCTACTCTTAATCCCGCGGAGTAGGTAATCATCAGTATCGCCTTGTGTTTGATATTATCAACAGATGAGAGGATTTTTGCAACTTCTTCTTTGCTTAAGACAACAGGCAGTTTTGACTACATCCTCTCGGGTGCACTCAGCCCGAGTATCTCGAAGCCGTCCCGGAGCACAATCCTTATTGCCTCGCAAAGGGCAAGACGTGCCATTGTAAGATCGGTATCATCGGTTACGACTTTATATCTCTGATAATAGGGATGGAACATACCGGCAAGCTCCTGAAGATAGAAGGTAATCCTGTGCGGTTCGTGCGATATAACGGCACCCTCAAATACCATGGGATATGTAAGAAGCTTTTTTATTATTCTCAATTCTTCAGGCACTGATAATAGACCGGGTTCCGTATCCTTAACTTTATCTGCATCTATCCCCTGTTCCCTTGCATGTGCAAATATGCTGTTTATACGTGCATTCGCATATTGCACATAGAAAACAGGGTTTTCTGCCGACTGTGCCTTGGCAACTTCAAGGTCAAACTCAAGATGGCTGTCGGGACGCCTTGTAAGAAATATGAACTTTGTCGTATCTGCACCGACCTCATCCATTACCTCCCGCAAGGTTACAAACTCACCCGCCCTCTTCGACATCAGAACCGGTTTCCCGCTTCTCAGCAGGGAAACCATCTGGACCAGTAAAACCTTAAGGCTTTCTCCCGGATAACCGAGCGCCTGAATAACTGCCTGAATACGGGGTATATATCCGTGATGGTCGGCTCCCCATATATCGATTAGCTCATCGAATTTTCCCTCTACCTTTTTTCTATGGTAGGCAATATCTGGAGCAAAATATGTATATTCTCCGTCACCTTTTATAATAACCCTGTCTTTATCGTCACCGAAATCCGTAGATTTAAACCATGTGGCCCCTTCTCTTTCATATACGCAGCCCCGCTCTCTCAGATCACTTATGGATTTCAGCACTTCTCCCTTTTCATAAAGCTCACGTTCGCTCTGCCACGTATCGAAATATACATGGAAATCTTCAAGGTCCTTCTTAATGAGGGCAAGCATTTTTTTGTATGAAAAATCTATAACTATACGTGCTGCCTCATCAAATTCATTTTTGACAAATCGATCTTTATATTGGTTTTCAAATTCTCTTGTAAGGTTTTCGATATAGTCACCCCTATATCCATCATCCGGAAATGGATAATCCATACCATGCAATTGCTTGTATTTTGCAAAAACGGACATACCGAGCAACCTTACCTGTCTCCCCGCATCGTTTATATAAAACTCTCTCTCTACCTTATATCCTCCTGCACCCAACAAATTGGATAAAGCAGCCCCGACGGCTGCACCCCGGCCGTGTCCGAGATGGAGCGGGCCTGTCGGATTTGCACTCACAAATTCAACCTGCACCCTTTTCCCTTTTCCGATTTTTTCCCTTAGAAATAACGAATCCTCTTTTATAAGATTTTTCAATTCCGAATATAAATATGTTCTTGAGAATGTAAAATTTATAAAGCCCGGGCCTGCAATCTCTATCCGGTCGAAAATATCCTTTTCGTCGATTGCCTTTATAATATCCTCCGCGATCTTTCGAGGTGGTTTTTTAAGTATCTTTGCCAGTGACATTGCAACGGGGGTTGCAATGTCGCCGAAAGATTCTTCTGGAAGTTCTACAACCACCTCTACAGATGTAATGCCAAGCTGTTTAAGTGCACATTGTATTAAATGCTGAAGTCTTTTTTTCATAGAGGTTAAGTTTACCCCGTTGTTCCAAAAACATCAATGACGAAAAACTAACTGCAATTTGACTTTTAGATAATTTTCTTTTATTTTAAGACTTAAGTCGGGCAATACTGCGTTTAGTCTCGATAGTAAAAATTTAATAATCTATCAAAAGAGAATAAGAGGTATTTATGCAAAATACTGCTATCCAGTTAATACTCCAGGCCGGTTATATCGTTAAAGGGGTATTGATCCTTCTCCTATTTTTCTCCATAGTATCTTGGGCGATAATATTTTATAAATACCGTTATTTTTCTAAGGCAAACAGAGAGACGGATATATTCCTTAGAACGTATAGGGCAGGACGCGACACCAAGGGTCTCTTACACGTTACGAAAACCATTGATCTAAGCCCTCTCGCAAATATATTTAAATTTACGTTCTCGGAGACCGTCAGCGACAGGGCTGAGATTAAAAGATCACTAAGGCGATATGGGGCGCTCGAATCAGCCAAACTCGAGAAATACCTTAGTTTCCTCGCAACAACAGGGTCTACTACGCCTTTTATTGGTTTGTTCGGTACTGTATGGGGGATAATGAATGCATTCAGGGGAATAGGTGCTGCCGGTTCGGCTTCGCTTGCAGTGGTTGCACCGGGCATTGCAGAGGCATTGATCACCACTGCCGCCGGACTCGCGGCGGCGATTCCTGCCGTAATAGCATATAACTACTATCTCAGCAGGGCAAGACAGATGATAATAGAGATGGAAGATTTTTCCGAAGAATTACTCGACTTCTTTTCAAAGGAAGCAGGATGAAAACCGATAGAAACAGAGGTATTCTTTCAGAGATAAATGTAACGCCGCTGGTAGACGTAATGCTTGTGCTGCTCATAATATTTATGGTTACTGCACCATTGCTTCAGCAGGGCATTGACGTAAACCTTCCTAAGGCAAAGGGTAAAGACCTGCCTCCGGAAGAAAGGATAATGCTGATAATAAAAAAAGACGGCAATGTTTATATTAACGATGCCCCGATGTCCATCTCCGATATGAGACAAAAACTCGAATCGGTCAGTAGACTAAATCCTAATGTATTTCTTAAGGCGGATAAGGATGTGCCGTATGGACTTGTTGTCGAAGTAATGGGCGAGATAAAGGAGGCGGGGATAGAGAAACTCGGGATGGTGACCGAGCCGAAGATAGATTTAACCGAAAAATGAAGGGGCCGAACCTTCAGATGACTGCAATCCTCTCTTTTTTAATCCACGTAACTTTCATATTTATTGCGGTTATCGTATTGAAGGAGATAAACCATCGTGCCGTATCCGCTCCATATATCGTAGACCTTGTCGGTAGCGCTGAGATCGAAGAAGGTATTACGGCGATACCCGAGCCCGAGGCCGGAGCCATACAGGAAAGTGCCGTTCAGCCGGAGGAAGAAAAGGCGGCCATTCTCAATAAAAAAGATGCGAGGCAATATGCGACAAACAGGATTGCAGCACTACAAGCAACGAGAAGGGCAAAGCTTAGCGTAGGATTAAGAAAAGTTCTTTCGCTTAAGGGTTCTGCTGCGACGGGAGAAAGTACGACTTCGGAAGGCGGAGGCGAGGCAGATATATTAGACACTTATTATGCAAAGATAAAAGGAGAGATATGGAAGCATTGGATATTACCCGAAACAGGCAATAAGGGTCTTGAGGCAATAATCTCGATTACAATTTCACAGGATGGGACGATTAAAAAATATAAGATCGAGAAAGGTTCCGGCAATCCCCTTTTTGATCGCTCTGCCTTAAAGGCGATCGGTAAGGCAAGTCCGGTTTCCCCGCCGCCGTATGAAATGGAAATAGGATTCAGGTTTACACCTTGAAACATTCATATTGCATAGCAACGCAAGGGAGAATAAAAATCTCCCCTAACCCCTCTTTTCCTAAGAGGGGAATCCCTCCCTTTGGCAAAGGGAGGTTAGGAGGGATTTTAAGATGAAAGAAAAGTTTAAGATTAAAAGTTTAAAGTTTAGAGTTTTTGCATGTCTTTTCTGTTTTTCACTTTTCACTGTTCACTTTTCACTGTTCACTGCTTTTGCGTATGCAAAAGTTTACATCGACATAACGACTCCTTCGATAAAAAAGCTTCCTATTGCCATTCAGGAATTCGACGGTCAGGACGGGAAAAAGATTGCGGATATAATTAGAGCCGACCTCGAACAGACAGGATTCTTTTTGTATATTGACAGGACTATGTATATAGAGGGCCCCTTGCAGGTATTTGATCCGAAAAACTGGGCTGCAATAGGTGCAGAGGTTGTGGTGAAGGGGATCCTGAGCGGTGAACAGAGCATTACATTGGCGGTATCACTTTATGACGTCTTTAACGGCGGAGAAATATTTAAAAAGGAATATAGAGGCGAAAGAGATTCGTTAAGACAGATCGCTCATTTGGTCGCAAACGATATATACAGGAATATCACAGGGGGAGAAGGGATATTCAGAACAAAGATCGCCTTTGTTGCAGAAGATGAGGGCAAGAAGGGACTCTACATAATGGACTGGGACGGAGCAGGGATTAAAAGACTGGGAATTAAAGGAGATTTTGTACTCAGACCTCGCTGGTCGGGTGAAGGGGAAAAACTTGTCTATTCATCCGAAAGGGGTAGACAATGGGGAATATATTTGTTAGACTTTACAAAAATGACGGAAAGAAGACTCTTTGCTGCAAAAGGGTTGAATATGACAGGTAATTTTTTCCCGGATGGAGAGGAGATCATGTTCGCATCTTCTAAAGATGAAACATACGGTTTATACAGGTTAAGGCTCTCCGATTTAATACCCAAAAGAATAACTTCGTCGAGATGGATCGAGATATCCCCTGCCGTATCTCCTGACGGCAAACTTGTCGCCTTTGTCTCCGACAGGGGTGGAACCCCTCAGATTTATTTAATGAACAGCAGCGGCTATGATGTAAGAAGACTTACCTTTGAAGGAACATATAATACGTCTCCGAGCTGGTCTCCTTCCGGGGACAAAATCGTCTTTGTGGGAAGACATTCCGGCGGACACCATATATTTGTCGTCAATTCGGATGGTTCGGGACTCACACAGCTTACGGATACGGGCAATAACGAAGATCCTTCATTCTCCCCGGATGGAAGGTTTATAACATTTTCATCAGATAGAGATGGGAACGTAGCAGTATATATAATGAGGTTTAACGGAGAATCGCAGAAGAGGATAACACCTGCATGGTTAAGGGCATTTAGCCCCGGATGGTCACCGAATTAATCAGTGTCAGTGGTAAGTGTCAGTGCCGGTATGATCTGTCACTGTTCACTGTCACCGACACTAAATTAAAAGGAGGTTTTTATGAAAAGGTTTTTTGTATCGGTATTAGTTTTAGGATTCATCTTTGCCGGATGCGCAAAGAAAGCTACAGTGCAGCCGGAGCAGCCTGCGGCAGAGGAAAAGGCTGCAGAGGTAAAAGAGGAGAAAAAGGCAGAGGCTGTAAAAGAAGCACCACGCGAAGTAAAGGAAGAGGTTAAAGAAGTAGCTAAAAAGGTAGAAACCGTTCCGGTTATCGAGGTAAAACCCGGGGTGGTCACAATCGAGAATATCCATTTTGACTTTGACCAGTACTACATAAGAGATGATGCAAAACCGACGCTTCAGGGCGTATCCGACTGGCTCATAAAGAACAAGTCTGCAAAAATGCTTCTCGAAGGCCATTGCGATGAGTGGGGCACGAACGAATACAATCTTGCACTCGGTGAGAGAAGGGCAAAATCAACAAAGGATTATCTTGTATCTTCAGGCGTAGATAAAGACAGATTCAACATGATAAGTTATGGTGAGGAGCGTCCTCTCTGTCGGGAACAGACTAAAGAATGCTGGCAGAAAAACAGAAGGGTCCAATTTGTCATAGAGGGAACCGGCAAATAATGAGACCGGTCATTATCTGTCTTCTGATATTTATCTGCGGTTGCGCGACGTCCTCGGATATCGAAATGCTCAAGGCAGATATAAATCAACTTAAAAAGGACTCTTTTGAGGCTGGAAAGGAGACCTCCGGACTAAGAACGGGATTGGCCGAACTGAAGGAAAATACGGCAGGCGTTGTAAAAGAAGATTCCTTCAATGCCATCAGAGAAAGCGCAATGTCACTCCACTCCGAGATCTCCGGCATATCGAAGGATCTCCAAACCCTAACCGGCAGGTTCGACGAGAACAAGTATTCCCTGGATAAATCTCTGAAGGACATATCTTCGGAGATAGACCTGCTCCGTTTACAGATAACCTCACTCGAGACTCAGGTAAAAGATTTACAGGGTAGGCTCTCCGATGCCAAAGCAAAAAATAAACCGGATGCAAAAAAGGAAAAAAAGGCTGAACCTGAGGAGGCAAAAACCTCCGAGATAAAAGATCCTGCAAAGTTGTACGAGGCAGCATACAACGATTTCAAAGACAAAAAATATAAAGAGGCAAGGGAAAAATTCGAGTCCTTTTTAAAGGAATTCCCAAACGATAAACTTGCCGGCAATGCCCAATTCTGGATCGGCGAGACCTATTATGCCGAAGAAGACTATGCAGGTGCAATCGTCGAGTATGATGCCTTACTGAAAAATCATCCTGAGAGTGAAAAGGCTCCTGTAGCCCTTCTAAAACAGGGATATTCATTTACCGAGATGGGGGATAAGAAGGCTGCGAAAGGTATCATGGAGCAGCTCATAGAGAAATACCCCAAATCTAAAGAGGCATCTCTCGCCAAGAAGAAATTGGAAGAGATACGCAAAAAAAGCAAATGAAAGGAAATGGCCGGGCTTAAAGATAAGTTTGAGAGAACAATAGATTACATACGTATATCCATTACGGATAGATGCAACCTTCGATGCATTTATTGCATATCACCCGAAGGATTCAGCCACATCGGTCATAAGGCAATCCTGACATATGAAGAGATAAGCAGGGTGGTCGGGATTGCTTCGGGACTCGGGGTAAGAAAGGTCAGGATAACAGGTGGAGAACCCCTTATAAGAAAGGACATAACCTTACTCGCCGCCTTGATTAAAAAAATCCCGGGGATTGAAGACCTCAGCATTACAACGAATGGCATCTTACTGGAAAGATATGCAGAAGAACTTGCAAAGGCAGGGGTTGATAGGGTTAATGTAAGTCTTGATTCCCTGCGGCCCGAAAGATACGGAAAGATAACCAATGGCGGTGATATAGGTCATGTACTGAGAGGGATAGAAGCTGCGGAAAAGACAGGTTTGATACCGATAAAGATAAATGTAGTTCCTATAAGAGGCATAAACGACGATGAGATCAGAGACTTCGCAGAGATAACCCTTAACAGCCCTTATCATATCCGATTTATCGAGTTTATGCCCTATGGATCGGGTCTCTGGAGCCCACGGAAATACATTCCCTGCGATGAAATAAAATCCACAGTCGAAACGATCGGCCCCCTCTTACCTGTGCGAATAAGAAAAAACGGACCCTCAAGATATTTCAGACTTAAAAATTCGCAAGGGGTTATCGGCTTTATAAGTGCAGTAACCCATCACTTTTGCGAAGACTGTAACCGCCTCAGAATGACTGCCGATGGAAAACTCAGGCCGTGTTTATTTTCCGAAACAAAGATCGATTTAAAACCGGCGATAAGGGATAATTCCTCCGATGATGAAATAAAACGGCTCCTCGAACTTGCAGTTGCGGTGAAACCCAGAGGGCACAATATTAACGACGGGGGAGACCTGAAACTTTTTCAATCCATGTCACAAATCGGGGGGTGAAAGCTCTCCCGATAATTTGTAACCCCCAATAAATTTTCAATAAATCTCCCCTAACCCCTCTTTGCCAAAGAGGGGATCAGAAGGATTCCCGACAAGCGGGAATGACAAAGTACGATTTATTTTTTTGATACCCCGCCGTCTCTGCGGCGGGGAGGTTCATTTTGGACAGATGTGGGTTAAAATACTGTATGTCGAAGGTTATTATCGGAATGAGCGGAGGTGTGGATTCATCGATTGCAGCGTATCTCCTCAAGAAAAACGGGTATGAAGTCGAAGGCCTGAGTTTTATTCTCTGGGAGGCAAGGCAGAGGAGCAATTTCACGACCTGCTGCTCTTTGCAGGCGATAGAAGATGCAGCAAGGACAGCCTCTTATATAGGCGTACCTCACACATCGATAGATATCAGGGATGATTTTATCGAAAAGGTCATAGAGCCTTTTGTTAATGCATATACAAAGGGTTTGACCCCGAACCCATGCATATTATGCAATAGGCACATAAAATTTCCTCTTCTCCTTGAAGAGGCTAAAAAAAGAGGGGCTGAGTTTATTGCCACCGGCCACTATGCAAGAGTAGAACGGAAAGGGTCAAAGGGTCAAAGGGTCAAAGGGTCAAAGTTTCTGAAAAAAGGCATCGATCCGAAGAAAGACCAGTCCTATTTTCTTTATGTTTTAAGAAGACAAGAACTCGACAGTTTTCTGTTTCCGCTCGGAGATTATAAAAAAGAGGATGTAAGAAAACTGGCAAATAATATCGGGCTTCCATCAGCCGAAAGACCCGAAAGTCAAGAGATATGCTTTATCGAAGGTAGAGATTATTCCAGATTCATAAACCAGATGTATTCTGATACCGGTACCCATGGACCTGTTATGGATATGGAAGGAAAGATATTGGGTGAACATAAAGGGATATACCATTACACAATAGGCCAGAGAAAAGGGCTCGGGATATATTCGCCGCATCCATTGTATGTTGTTAAAATCGATGCTGTCAAAAACATAGTCTATGTTGGACCACAGGAATCTGCAAAGATAAAGGAGTTTGAAGTCGGTGATTTGAATTGGCTTATTCCGATTCAACTATTTATGGCTCGACATGCTCACCATGATAATGCTGTCACCCTGAGCTTGTCGAAGGGTCACCGGTTCACCGTAAAGGTTCGCTCTATGATGAAAGATGCGCCCGCAAAAATATATTTAAATCCGGATTTAAATACGGTCAAGGTTATTTTCGATGAACCTCAGTGGGCTCCGGCCCCGGGTCAGTCATCGGTTTTTTATGACGGAGATATCGTTATCGGCGGCGGTGTAATAATATAAGTTTAGGGACGATTGATTATTTCCCCTTTTTTGCCTTTGCCCTCTGGACTTTTATCCTTCTTCCGTGAAGCATAATATCATTAATAGCACTTACAACCCTCTCTGCAAGGTCTTCGGGAACTTCGACAAAACTGAATTTATCAAAAATGGAGATGTTCCCTATCTTCTTGGCAGGAATTCCTGCCTCTGCTGAGATGGACTTAATTATATCTGCTACCTTTATCTTATCTTTCCTTCCTATTGTAATGAAGAGTCTCACAAGACCGGCACGCGAACCGGTATGCTCGGCCCCAAGTTCTTCTATATCCTCTGTCATATTACCGAACATAATGCTCAGGGCTGCTGCTGCAACGTCCTGATACGAATATCTCAAGGAAAGCTCCTCTACAATACCGAGATATTTTTTATATTTTCCCTCTGATATTTCGCTCCCAAGATCAGAAATAATCTCCTCTGCCCTTGCCTGTCTGACCTCCTCTTTAGTCGGCAGACTTGCCCTCTTTATCTTTGTCTTTGCAGATTGCTCTATCAGCCGTAACTGCCTGTACTCCCTCGGGGTAACAAATGTTAATGCTATGCCGGATTTACCTGCCCTGCCTGTTCTTCCTATCCTGTGAATATAACCGTCCGGATCCTGCGGAATGCTGTAGTTTATTACATGTGAAACATCAACGATATCGAGCCCTCTCGCAGCAACGTCGGTTGCAACAAGGATGTCTATCTCTCCCTTCCTGAACTTTCCCATAACCTCGTCCCTATGCGACTGGGTGAAATCTCCATGAATAGCTCCTGCCGAATAACCCATCTGCTGCAGCTTGCCTGAGACATCATCCACTTCCCTCTTTGTATGGCAGAATATCAGGGTCAATGAAGGGTCCTCGACATCGAGCAGTCTCGTAAGCGCCTTTATCTTGTCCTCTTCCCTCACCTCATAAAAGACCTGTTTGATTTTAGCGACTACAACTTCGCCGGCATTCACCCGGACGCTCTCGGGGTTATTCATATATTGCATAGCTATGCCGCGGATCTCCTGAGGCATTGTAGCGGAGAAAAGCAATGTCTGTCTTTTTTCGGGTATCTCGCCCAGTATCTTTTTAATGTCTTCTATAAAGCCCATATTGAGCATCTCGTCGGCCTCGTCCAGAACAACAATCCTTATCTCCCTGAGGACAAGGGTTTTTCTTTTTATATGGTCGATTAGGCGACCCGGGGTGCCGACTATAATATCCACACCCTTTTTTAGACTCCATATCTGTCTCTCGATAGACTGCCCGCCGTATATCGGCAAAGAGAGAATCCCTTTGTTTTTTCCAATCTTGTTCAGTTCCTGTGCAACTTGTACTGCAAGCTCACGTGTAGGAACAACAATAATAGCGTAGGGAGATTTCCCTCTCTTAACTTTCTCAATTATCGGGATACCGAATGCAGCAGTCTTTCCTGTGCCTGTCTGAGCCAGTCCGACAACATCTTGCCCGTTAAGTATCAGCGGGATTGCGGCCTTCTGTATCGGTGTAGGCTCCTCAAAGCCCATATCGGACAAAGAACTCAGCATCGGATCCGACAATCCGAATTCATAAAATTTTTTGTACATCAATAGTCTCCTTTTATTTTTCCATTTTCTAAACAGACCAACCTGGAGGGTTTCTTAATCGGAAAGAAAAAATCCGGATAAAACTCTATGTAGGCTTAGAAACCGTTCTGACCTGATTTCTTAATCTGAGGCTTTTACGTCTTCTTTTCTGCGCCTCTCTCTGTTTTCTTTTTGTCTTCACAGAGGGCTTCTCATAATAGCGCCTTTCCTTCAGGTCCCTCATGAGACCGTCCCTCTGTATCTTTCGCTTGAGAAGCCTTATTGCTCCTTCGATATCATTGCCTATTACCTTTATCTCCAACTGCCTGGTTTCCTTCCACCGCTCCTGTTAAATCCACCCCTACGTTCTCCGCCGCCTGTCCTCGGCCTGTCGGTCTGAGGCCTTGCCTCATTTACTGTAATAGTTCTATCCATCAGTGTCTTGCCGTTAAGGCTCGAAATCGCCTTCTCCGCGTCGCTTTCCGATACCATCTCTACAAAGCCGAATCCCTTTGAACGACCCGTTACATTGTCCTTAATTATCTTCACTGATTCGACCTCTCCCATTTCAGCAAACATGGTTCTCAATGTTTCCTCGTCGATGTTGTAAGAAAGATTTCCTACGTAAAGCTTCTTGCCCATTTTTTACTCTCCTCCTCGGCGTATATACCACGCCATTGCGTTGTGATAATTTTATAAGCTTTTCTCTTCTCTGAACCTATCCATAATATTTAGGAGAGATCAAAAAGAGGATGCTCACTACTCTCCACTATGCCATACGTCATAGAAAATGTCAACTGGTTCTGCCTGGTGGTGTATAATAATTTATGCTTGTCGCAGGGCTTACAGGAAATTTCGGAATGGGTAAAAGCACAGTACTCTCTATTTTCGGAAAGCTCGGAGCAGTTACGATCGACGCCGACCGGATTGTGGGTGATCTGCTTAAAGAAAAAAAAATACTCGATAAGATAAAGCTGTTTTTCGGTTCCGGAGTATTCGATGCAAAAGGCAGACTCGATAAGGAAAAGGTATCAGAAAAAATCTTTAAGGATACCGCCCTGAGATTTAAGTTGGAGGGCATTCTTCATCCCCTGGTTTTTGAAAGGATCAATGATTTTATCAAAAAAGTTAAAGACAGGCGTAAGATTTTTATTGTTGAGGCGTCGTTGATATATGAGAGGGGTTATGAAAACAGATTCGATCGGATAATAACCGTATTCACTAACAAAAAAACTGCGATAAATAGACTTGCAGAGTATGGCGTAACTCCAAAGATCGCAAAGCAGAGGCTCGGATGCCAGCTTCCGATAGAGAAAAAAATCTGGAAGGCCGATTTTAAGATAGATAACAACGGTACGATAGAAGATACAAAGTCTCAGGTAAAGGAAATCTACAAGAGAATTTCCGAAGAAGCAAGAGTGAATGACCTTATTCTGCATGGAAAGGTAAGGGAAGCATCGAGACTGCTTGGAAGGCCTTATTTTATCGAAGGCAGGGTTATTAAAGGCGCCGGAAGAGGTGGAAAACTACTTCATACCCCAACCGCAAATATAGCAATCCAACCGTCGGTTTCTTTGAAAGAAGGTGTCTATGCCGTAAGGGTCGGAATTCGCCCATTTACCTCCGCCTCAGGCGGATTACCGATTTATAATGGGGTTGCAAATATCGGCAAAAACCCGACATTCGGAGCTTCATCCTTGAGTTATGAAGTACATATATTTAATTTTTCGGGGAATCTCATCGGAAAGAAACTGAGAATTTATTTTATTGACCGTTTGAGGGATGAGAAGAAATTCCCGCTTGTAAAGGTTCTTGAGACACAGATTAAAAAGGATATAAGAAAGGCAAAAGAGATCCTTGCACATGAAAAAACCTGAACTTCTCGCACCGGCAGGAGATTTTGAAAAATTAAGGATGGCAATCCACTATGGAGCAGATGCCGTTTATCTCGGAACAGGCTTAATGTCGGTGATAAGATAGAATATCTCACGCCTGGTCTAGAAGATACGCTATTTAAGATAGATTCTATGAAAGATTTAGAAGGTGCCTGCATAGATTCTGCAAAAAATGAGGAGAGTGTCTTTATCACTATTCCGAAAGGCGTCAGGCAAAATGATCTGATTAGAAGATATAAGGGTTTCCGGGATAATGTTGTGCAGCCGCCGCTAATCGAAATCTAAATTCTGTGTCTCTTCTTTTTCAGGTATTACCGGTAAGGCAGGCGCAGCAGCAAACTGTGTCGGCTGGGTACCGTCTTTGAAAAATTCCTTTAAAGTGATCCCGGTATCTTCTTTGACCAGCAGCCCTGTTGCAGGGTCTATGGGATAAGTAACGATACCTTCGGGGATAAGGAAATCGAAAGGCTCTCCGCTGCTCGATGCATTCCGCATAAAATTAAGCCATATGGGAGAAGCTGCCATGGCTCCCGTTTCACGCGATCCGAGCGGCCTCATATCATCAAACCCGACCCATACGCTTGCAGTTATGCCTGTGGTATAACCCACAAACCATGCATCTCTATAATCATTCGTTGTCCCCGTCTTCCCTGCAACAGGTCTGCCTAATGCCTTTATCCTCCAGCCGGTTCCATAGTTTATAACGTCCCGCATCATTGACGTTATAAGGAATGCCGTCTGTTGGCTTATCGCCTCAGTACCCTCAGGTTCGTTGCTTTCGAGTATCCTTCCCTTTGAATCTGTAATATATTTAATGGATATAGGTTTCATCTTTGTCCCGCTATTTCCGAAGACACTGTATGCCATACATAATTCGAACGGCGTCACACTTATGCTGCCGAGGGCAATACTAAGGTTATGGGGAATATCGGATTCAAGACCTATGCCTCTTGAGAACTCGGTGATCTTATCAACCCCAATCGCATCCACGAGTTTTACCGTAACGACATTCCTTGAATATGCGAGTGCCTCACGGAGTCTTGTCGGGCCGTAGTGCCTGTGATCATAATTCTCCGGGGTCCAGACTCCTTTTGGTCCCCATTTGTAGGTAACGGGCTCATCATTTATTACGCTTGAAGGCGTAAAACCGCTGTCCATAGCAGCAGCATATATTATCGGCTTGAATGCAGAGCCGGGCTGGCGTTTTGCATAGATCGCCCGATTGAATTCGCTTTTTGCATAGTCGTACCCCCCGACAAGTGTCTTGACATACCCTGTGCTCTGCTCGACTGCAACGACCGCACCTTCTACCTCAGGCTCCTGTTCGAGGCCGAGATTGATCTCCCTGCCTTTCACACCCTTAACCTTCACCTTAACGACATCACCCGGTCTGAGTATCTTCGTAAGATCGAATCCCTTAATCGCATTAACCCGTTTTGTTTTAGGGTCTACAATATTGCCTGCCCATTGGGCGTCGCTTATCGAGAGTCTCCCGATGATACCCCTTGTCTTAATAACGGCATCCTTTTCGGCGACCTTAAGCACAAGGCCTGATGTTACTTCATCTCTCTCTGAAATAAGGGAGTTATATACGTCCTTGCCCTCCATCTCCTTTTTAATATCTATATTGTCTCTATGATCTACCGGTCCTCTCCATCCCTTCCTCTTATCGAGTTCTCTGAGCCCTTCCTGCAGTGCTCTCTGGGCAGCGAGCTGCATCCTCCTGTCGAGTGTCGTAAAGACCTTCAGCCCGCCCTTATATACCGTATCCTCTCCATATTTTTCCTCAAGATATTTTCTTACATATTCGATAAAATAGTTATTCGCCTCAAGTCCCCTTCTCAGGTTCGATAGGTAGAGAGGCTGTTTTGCAGCCTTTTCCCTCTCCTGCTTCTTAAGAAACCCCTCCTCCTCCATCCTCAAAAGAACGGTCTCCTGCCTCTCCTTTGCCCTTGTAAGATTGTTATAAGGGGAATAAGTGGAGGGCGCTTTTATTAATGCGGCTATCATCGCAGCCTCGGCCAGGGTTATATCTCTCACGGATTTTCCAAAATATATGCGTGACGCCATCTCAACCCCGTATGCTCCGTGGCCAAAGTATATCTTGTTCAGATAAAGCTCCAGTATCTCCTTTTTATCGAGACTCTTTTCCATTTTTACGGCAAGGGATGCCTCTTTAAGCTTTCTCTTCAGTGTCTTTTCAGGGGTAAGAAAAACAACCTTTGCGAGCTGCTGCGTTATAGTGCTTGCTCCCTCTTTTAGCTCGACATTGATTATATCCTTGAAGAGCGCCCTCCCTATGGCAATATAGTCTATCCCCTTATGTTTCCAGAACCGGGAATCCTCGATAGCAAGTACCGCGGAGATAAGGTGTTGGGGGATTTTATCCAGAGACACAAATGTGCCTTTTTCCACCTTGAGTTCTCCGATCAGTGTATCATCGTCAGCATATATCCTTGTACCGGATGTAGGCTTGTATTGTTTCAGTTCGGCAATAGAAGGGATCCCCTTTGCAACGGCAAGATAACCTCCAACAGCTACACCGGTAATAACGGATAGGACTATAAGAAGACTGACTGCGTGTAATCTCATCTTAAAATTATAACCCATCAATTGTATAAAAATATATTCAGACGGTGTACGGGCATGCTGAAAAAGCTTTAACGGCGATACATTAGAAAATTTTGAACCGCATATAAAAGGACTGTCAAAGAGAGGATAGAACGTTATAGTATTCAATCTCGAGCAATCTTCTTTTTATGTCAGTCCCGGATGAGTAACCTCCGATTGAGCCGTCAGACTCTATGACCCTATGGCACGGAAGAACTATGGGTATCGGATTTCTGCTGAGGGCCTGACCAACCGCCCTGTTTGCCCTGGGGTTTCCTATTTTTTCGGCAAGCCATTTATAAGTCTTCGTTTCCCCGTAGGGGATCTCCTTTAATGCAAGCCATACTTTTTTTTCAAAATCCGTCCCTTCCAAAAAGATAATGCCCTGCTTGAATTCATTGGTCTTTCCCTCAAAATATCCCCTGAGTTCTTTTTTGAATAATTCCGGTGTCACCCCTCTCTTACCTGTCGGTTTTTCAAAGGATATTCCTGCAAGATATTTCCCGGAAAATATAAGAAAAAGTCTTCCTACCGGACTCTCGAAGATATCATAAAAGGGCTCGCTGCCTATTGGTTTCGTTCTCAAACCTGCTCCGTTTATTGTAATGGCGAAGGACAATCTTCTGTCATGTTATCATTCACTGCTATTTTATCATAACCCCCAGTTTCTTCCCTATCTCCTCCCAATCCTTGACCTCCTCTGCGCCTTCAACCTCAATAAAGCTAAATGCCCTCTGTTTAAATTCCTTTGCAGACTCTATCACATCCGGCCTTCCTATTATAAGTTTAATCTTAAGCCCTTTTTTACTAATCTCTTGAAAAACATCTCCGCCTTTCCACGAAAGCACAGGTGCCTCAACAAAGCCGTTCTCTTTAAGCCATTTTTTCATGGCCTTAACCCCAACAACAAATGTCTGCAGATAGACAACATGGAATCTCCTTGAAATCGCCCTGATTACTTTCTTACTATCTTCTGGTGGTCCCTTGGAAGACAGGATATGAAGACTCCCTTCAACATCAATAAAAACAATGCCTGCGCCCTTTTCAAGAGATAATAGTGTCCCTTTATCTTTATCCTTACCTGCGACTGCTTCAATTTTATATAATCCTATCTTTTGAGCTATGAATTCTTTGAATGCAAAACCATCGCCGCCGGAGAGCACCTTGCCTATGGATTCACCGCCGACAAGAAACTCGACAACCTCTCCGCCCCTACTGAAAATCTTTCCTTTTGTCCGTGCCTCTAACATAACGGTCTCATTCTTAAGGGCTATCGCGTCATAAAATATTACTTCCGAATACGCGGGATTGGGTAGAAATAAAAATAGTGATACAAAATACACGATGCAGGATACGGGATGTCTGATAAAAATGTCACGTGTCTTTGATCTTGTATCTATCCTGCATCTCGTGTCATGCATCATTATATGAAATTTTTATCCTGTTAACAGATTAATGCCTTTACAGATAGCCCAAGCAAGGATAGCACATGCAGGAAGGGTAAAGACCCATGCGAGTACGATCTTACCGGCGATTCCCCATCTAACGGCAGACAGCCTCTTTGTAGAACCAACACCCATGATAGCAGTTGCTATAACATGTGTTGTGCTTACAGGAAGACCAAAGTGACTTGCTCCTAATATAATAGCTGTTGCGGATGTCTCCGCAGCAAAACCATGAACAGGTTCGAGTTTTAACATGTGTACGCCCATTGTCTTTATTACCTTCCAACCCCCAAGAGCTGTGCCAATCCCCATTGCAATGGCACAAATCAATATAACCCAGAATGGAACATCTACAGAATGAAGAAACCCTCCGCTTACCAAAGAAAGAGTTATTATTCCCATTACTTTCTGTGCATCATTTGAACCGTGACTTAATGCCATAAATCCGGACGAAAGGAGCTGAAGTTTCCCGAAATGTTTATTTACCGTCCCTGAAGGGAGTGTACCAAAAAATTTTAATATGACTTTCATAAGAAAAAATCCGAAGACTATTCCAAGAACAGGAGATATTAAAAGCGAAGAAAATATCTTGATAAGGCCTGATGTGTTTAAGATACCGTATCCTCCATATGACACGGATGCACCAATGAGCCCACCGATGAGGGCATGTGATGCACTTACAGGAAGGCCTAATCTTGTCATTGCGGTATTCCATGAGAATGCCGAGAAAAGTGCGGCTGCAACAACAATTTCCGTAATAGCCTTTGGATCAACAACGCCTTTACCTATGGTCTTTGCAACAGCAGTCGTGAGAAATGCCCCTAATATATTCATCCCTGCTGCAAGAAGCACTGCTTTTGTAGGAGTTAGCACCCTGGTTGAAACAACAGTCGCTATAGCATTGGCAGAATCGTTCCATCCATTGCTTATATCGAAGAGTAAGGCAAGTACAACGGTAAGGATTATTATCTCAGGCATGCTTAAGCACTATAGCTTCTAAGACATTTGCAACATCTTCACATTTATCAGAGGCATCTTCGAGATGCTCGTATATCTCTTTCCATTTAATTATAAGGATGGGGTCGTTAATCTCGTCGAACAATTTTCCGAGCGCATCCCTGAAATCCCTATCTATCCTGTTCTCGAGCCTGTTTATCTCTATGCAGTATTCCTGAACATGGGAATAATTCTTTTCTTTAAGTTTTTTTATCGCCTTATGTATGACCTCGGCAGTCGTAAGTAGATTTTTTGACATCGAGATCGCCTCTTTTGTTGATTCCGTCAGCTTAAACACCGACAGTCTATCGACAGATGCCCATATCAGGTCAAGGACGTCATCAAGACTTGATGCAAGGGCATGTAGGTCCTCCCGGTCTATAGGGGTGATAAAGGTCTTATTCAGCTTTTTCATGATATCATGTGTCAACATATCGCCGTCCTGTTCAACGCCATATATCTCTTTTGCCCGGGCATCGATATTATCAAAGTTTTCCATAAGGGAAACAAGAAGGGTAGCAGCCTTTGTTACGTTTAGAGCAACCCTGTCGAATATCTCAAAAAAGTCTATTTCTTTGGGGAAAAATTTCATAATGATTTTACCATTAAATAGATTATACGATTACTGAATTTGATGTCAAATAAAACTGTGAGGAGGCCGGAGACATTGGAGCACAGGGCGTATGGCAATTCAATAATCTCCTGTGCTATGATATTTAATCTTTTTTAACTTTTCCACAAAATGGCTGAGATAATTCCTTTCAGAGGGATCCTCTATAATGAGTCCAAGGTTTCAGGGGAGGAAGTTGTTGCACCTCCTTACGATATTATTACGCCCGAATACAAGGAGCAGCTTTCTGCAAAAAGTCCGTACAATATTGTCCGGGTTGATTTCGGAAAAGAACTCGAAGGCGATAACGGCTCGGAGAATAAATATACGAGGGCTGCGGAATATCTTAACTCATGGCTGGATAAAGAGGTACTTCTACAGAGTAAAACACCGGGATTTTATGCCCATGAGATAGAGTACATCATTGGAGGACAGCCTAAACGACTCAGGGGATTTTTTGGCCTTGTAAGGCTTGAAGAACTCGGAAAGGGCAGTATATATCCACATGAGTGCACGCACTCCAAACCAAAGGCCGACAGATTAAATCTGCTGCGGGCATGCAGGGCAAATACCAGTCCGATCTTCTCTTTATACAATAGTCCTGAGAAAGAGGCATCAGGAGTTATAACCATGGTTATGCGGGAAACTCAGCCATGCATGGAGGCGAAAGACCCGGAAGGGATGATACACAGGCTCTGGGCTATCGCTGATGCAGGAGACATCGAGGTCATAAAAAATGACCTGAAGAACAGGGCGGTATTTATTGCCGACGGCCATCACAGATATGAAACAGCACTGGAATTTAAAAAGGAACTGGATAAGCTATCAGCTATCAGCTATAAGCTATCAGCTAAACCATGGGATTATGTACTCATGTTCCTTGCCAATATTTCGGATGGTGGGTTGACAATACTTCCGGCTCACAGACTTGTCAGGGAGATACCCGGGAATTCTCTTGATATTTTATCTAAATACTTTGATGTGGAGATACTTACATCAATGGAAAAAATGGGTGAAAGCATATCCCGATATGAACATGCCCTTGGTTTCTGTCGGCATAGCAATAACAACCAGTATATTCTAAAACATAAGGGGGCCGGCCTCGAGGATTCGCATCCGGCCTTAAAAGGACTTGATGTTACCATACTCCATGAACTAATATTTAAGAAATTGCTGCATGTTACCGATATAGAATATGAAATGGATTTGAAAGAAACTGCGGAGAAAGTTCAAAAGGGGCTTTATGAAGCTGCCTTCTTTTTGAACCCGACAAGGATCGAGGATGTTGAAAGGGTTGCACTGTCATCGGTGCGTATGCCGCCGAAATCAACATATTTTTACCCGAAACTTTTAACAGGTATGGTTATTTATAAATTCAATTTTTAGCTGTTAGCTAATAGCTTATAGCTGACAGCTAAGGGCTAATTTAAAAAGGAGGATTTATGTCAATCAAGGTAGCAATCAACGGTTTTGGAAGGATTGGAAGGATTTTTTTTAGGGTTAGCGCCGGATTCAAGGATTTCGAGATTGTTGCTATAAATGATCTCACGGATGCAAAGACACTCGCCCATCTGCTCCAGTATGATTCGATTCATGGAAAGTTCAATGCCGATGTAAAGGCCGGTGACAGTACATTGATCGTCAACGGCAAAGAGATCAAGATACTTGCGGTTACGGAGCCGGAAAAATTACCGTGGAAGGATCTCGGGATTGATGTTGTCCTTGAATCTACGGGGAGATTTACGGACCGGGCGTCTGCGTCAAAACATCTGTCTGCAGGTGCAAAGTGGGTAATAATATCGGCGCCTGCAAAAGACCCGGACATAACTGTTTGCATGGGAGTGAATGAGGAAACCCTCGACCCTTCTAAGCACAAGATAATCTCTAATGCATCCTGCACCACAAACTGTCTTGCACCTGTCGCAAAGGTACTGCATCAGGAATTCGGTATATTAAGGGGATTAATGACTACGATCCACTCTTATACCAATGACCAGAGGATACTCGATCTTCCGCATAAGGACCTCAGGAGGGCACGGGCTGCTGCAATGTCAATGATACCTACTACTACAGGTGCTGCAAAGGCGGTCGGTCTCGTTCTTCCGGAACTTAAGGGTAAACTCGATGGCATGGCAATAAGGGTTCCAACTCCGAATGTCTCTGTTGTAGACCTCGTGGCCGAACTCAAAAAGGATGCAACGGCAGAAGATGTGAATGCTGCATTAAAAAAGGCAGCGGAGGGTAAACTTAAAGGGATTCTCCAGTACACGGAAGATCCGCTCGTATCAATAGATTTTAACGGCAATGCCCATTCATCTATTGTTGACGCCTCCGTTACAAAAGTGCTCGAGGGTAGGATGGTGAAGGTTATATCATGGTACGATAATGAGACCGGTTACAGTTCAAGGGTCCGGGACCTGATAATGTATCTTACAAAAAGGAGCTAATTTATTATGGCAAGGAAAACCAATGGTAATCCGCTCCCGATAAAGGATATACTGAATAAACTCACGATAGAAGAACTGAATATAAAGGGCAAACGGGTATTTATAAGAGCCGATTTTAATGTGCCTCTCGATGACAACCTCAGTATCACGGATGACCGCAGAATACGCTCCACTTTGCCGACCATTGATTATGGGATAGATGAAGGGGCAAAGGTCATCATTGCCTCTCACCTCGGAAGGCCCAAGGGGAAGGTAGACCCGAGATTTACCCTTGCGCCTGTTGCAAAGAGACTACAAAGGCTTCTCGGAAAAGAGGTCATCTTTGCACACGACTGTATCGGCCCTCAAGTGGAAGGTATTGTCTCGAAGATGAAGGACGGAGATGTTCTGCTCCTTGAAAATCTCAGATTCCATCCGGGCGAAGAAAAGAATGAGGAAGAGTTTGCAAAGTCTCTCGCAAGACTTGCCGATTATTACGTGAATGATGCCTTCGGAACGGCACATCGGTCACATGCATCTACTGTAGGCGTCCCGAAGTTTATCCCCTCGGCAGTAGGGTTCCTGATGAGGAAGGAGATAGAATATCTAAAGGGCACTGTTCAAAGCCCGGTAAGGCCGTTCGTTGCGATACTCGGCGGTGCAAAGGTGTCGGGAAAGATAGGCGTTCTCGAAAATCTCGTAGACAAGGTAGATAAGGTTATAGTAGGTGGAGGCATGGCATATACATTTATAAAGGCCATGGGCCATGAGGTCGGCGATTCCCTGGTTGAGACCGAGATGCTTGAGTTTGCAGAGATGATAAGGAGAAAACTTATAACGAATAATGTAAAATTTTATCTGCCTGTTGATTCGGTTATAGCCCAGAGCATAGAGGCCGGCTCGGAGACAAAGCTCGTTACCACACAGGAGATCCCAAAGGGCTGGAGGGCGCTGGATATAGGCCCTGCATCGGTTAAGCTTTTCTCAGAGGCAATACAGGATGCAAAGACGATAATTTGGAATGGTCCCATGGGTGTGTTCGAGATGGACGCATTCTCGAGGGGTACCTTTGCTATTGCCCATTCGGTGGCAGACGCATATGCCCTAACAATAGTGGGCGGCGGAGATACCGATCTTGCCGTTCATAGGGCAGGGGTGTCGGATTCCATATCATTCATATCAACCGGCGGTGGTGCGTCGTTGCAGTTACTCGAGGGAAAAGAACTGCCGGGAATTGCTGCGCTGACGGATAGAAAAGAAGGATGAAAGTGTCAGAGGGTCATAGCATTATAGTATCAAAGTGTCAGAGGAGCAAAGTTAAATTTATCATTGCAAATTGCAAAATTTAAAATGATACATCCTAATTGATAAATTTGAAGTTTCGCAGCGGCAAGGTGTTACAGAAACTTTGACGCTTTGACCCTATGAAACTTTGATACTTTTGAGAAGGGCGATTAGCTCAGTGGGAGAGCGCTTCCTTCACACGGAAGAGGTCGTGGGTTCGATACCCCCATCGCCCACCATTTGTTTTCTTAATTCATAAGTCCCAATCCCATAGACCTGTTTTATTTCTTAGCGATTCGATCTGACTTTCTAAATTTCTAACAACTAAAGCAAAGCGTACAGCTTCTACCATTGCACCTGCATTAACCCTGCCTTTTCCCTTGCCTTGATAAAGCTCGCTAAAAGCTCAAATTCAGGATCAAGGTCATGACCTCTGCAACGAAATTACAAGCCTTCTGTTAAAGACCTTTGCAATCCTATCAAGGAATTCAAGGGAAGGCATACGCTTGTCATTAGGACTTTCAAGCCTTGAGATGGCCTGCTGGCTTGTCTGAATCTCTTTTGCCAACTGTGCCTGTGTGATGTGATGTGTCTTCCTCAGAATCGCTATCTCCTGCGCAATTTTCCTTTTTGCCTCTGCCCGGTCAAAATAAATCCTGAACTCTTTGTCTTTCAAGTGTCTCTCAATATGTTTATCAAGGTCGCTTCTCATAGTTTCACCTCCATTAATTGTTCCATTCTTTGTTTTGCTGTCTCTATCTCCCTTAAAGGCGCTTTAGGCGTCTTCTTCAAGTAAGCATGAAGAAGAAACATCTCATTACCCTTAAGCACAACATAAAATATCCTGTGCTGGCTGCCATGTGTTCTTATCTTTAGCTCCCAGAGCTTGCCCTCTATCTGCCTGAATTCAACGCCTACAGCATCAGCGCCGTATTCCTGTATCCCCTTCAATGCAGAAAGCAACTCTGCTTTTTCTCCCTTGTTGTTTATCTCGTCAATGTATTTTTCAACAGGCGCTTTCCCTGCTGGATTCCGCCAATAATTAACAAGGAATGTCATTGCTTATGATACAACCAACTTGATGTTAAGTCAATGGGTATAAATACTGTTTCCTTTGACGGCCTTCTTTTTTTATGCGGGATTATGGGGGGGCTGTTTTGGAATAAGAATTATTTTAACATTGCCTTCGTCACATTCTTTGGATTGACAAAATAATCTCGGCATGTGTAAGCTATTCCATAATCAGTCCACAAAAATAAAGGGGAAACAAACAAGACACTTTATTTTAGTCTGTATTAGTATTTTTGTGGGCATGAAAGGGGGAGCATTAAAAATCTTGACTAAGGCCGGAAAAATAGCATTGCTGGCTGCCGCTATTTTGCTGCTCCTATGCCATACAGCAGTCTCCGAAAATCGAAAAGTAGTGGTTGTTAAAAGTGCAGAGATCAAACCTTTCAATGACGTGATAGAGGGATTTAGAAGGACCTGCGATTGTACCGTAAAAGAATTAAGTCTCGAAAGGCACAATCACAATGGGATGGCGGGGAAGATACTCAGAATGAATCCTGACGCAATTTTAACGATCGGCACCGATGCCCTTAAACATGTAAAGGAGATTAAAGACCTGCCGATTGTTTATACGATGGTACCGCATCTGCCGGACAGTATTTCGGAAAATGAAAACCTATCCGGCGTTGACATGAATATATCACCGACAAGTTATATAAACGCAATAATTTCAGTCTTCCCGCATACAAAGCGGGTTGGAATAATATATGATCCCCGTAATTCAGGCGCATTTGTAACAGAGGCCCTTCAGGCTGCCGGCTCAATCGGAATCGATCTGATCCTAAAAAAGGCCGCGGTGTCATCCGATGTCTTCTCACGTATAGACGGCATGAAGGATAAGATAGATGTCTTCTTGATGCTTCCCAATACGACAGTTGTAAATTCCGAGACCATCAATCATATCCTTCTGTTTTCGTTTCAAAACAGAATACCCGTTTTCACTTTTTCGAAAAAATATGTGGAGATGGGAGCCGTGGCGGCCCTGGGCATAGATGCGTTCGATCTGGGTTTGCAGACAGGAGAGGTCATGAGAAAATTGCTTTATGAAAGCGACGTCAAACCTCCGATAAGAATTGATGCAAGGAAATCGACGCTGACCATCAACAGGAAGATTGCGGCCAAGATGGGTATAGAGATCAGGGATGCGGTACTAAAAAAGGCAGACGTCATTGATTAATACAAAAATAAACGGCGAATAGATTTATATGAGAAGATTCGAATTTTATAAGAAATTTAGAGAAAGTTTCAGCCTGAAGGTTTTCGGAGTCTTTGCCGTTTTTATAATAATTGTTTCATCCGTCTTTACAGCGTATTTTATATACCACCAGAATAAAAATATCCGAGAAGACATTATCCAACGGGGCGTAATGCTTTCGGATCTTTTAGCATACAACTCCCGTACGGGAGCATTTGCCGAGAGAGAGAGCCTTCTCTCGGATACTGTTCATGGGATAATGAACCAGAGAGATGTCCTGTTGGTTTCGATATTCACGGCCGACAAAAAGGTACTTCTTGTCGAGAAAAAGAATCCTTCTTTAAAGCTACATACGGAAATGAAAGATGATGGACATAAAGGATTTATGGCCAAGCTAATCAATTCCCGGTCGCTTGAGATCATCGAGAATAAAGATACTATCGAATTCCTGAGGGCAATTACCCTTGAGATTTCTTCACGGTCCGAGGAGTCGCTCTATTTCGATATCAAGGATCCGGGGAAAACGGAGAAAATAATAGGATACGTCAACGTAATGCTTGATAAGGGTGCCGTAAACAGAACGATCAGGTCTACCCTCATTCATAATGCGATTATAGCAGCTTTATTTCTGCTCTCCGGTGTAATCGTCATATATATATCGGCAGGGTGGGTTACGAGGCCCCTTGAGGCATTAACCGATGCTGTTGAGATGCTGGGTCAGGGGGCGTCGGAGAAAAAAGTTTCTGTAAGGTCAAGGGATGAGATTGGAAAACTGGCAGAGGCCTTTAATGCCATGGCCGAAAACCTAAGTAAGAGGGAAAAAGAGAAGACGATTCTCGAAGAGAAACTCGCCCATGCACAAAAGATGGAAGCCATCGGACAGTTTGCAGGGGGCATCGCACATGACTTTAATAACCGTTTGACCGCAATAACGAATTACGGGCATCTCTTAAGGATGAAGATGAAAGAAGACGATCTTCTAAGAGGCTATATAGAGCAGATGCTTAACTCATGCGCTAAGGCAGCAGACCTTACACAGAGCCTTCTGACATTCGGACGAAGAGATAGGATAACCCTTGCACCTATAGACCTGAACGACATTATCACGACAACGGAAAAAGTCCTCGGTAGGATTATCGGCGACAACATAGAAGTTGAGACCAGTCTTGCAGATGGAAGGGTAACCGTCATGGCAGACGGCGGACAGATGGAGCAGGTGTTCATGAACCTTGCCAAAAACGCAAAAGATGCAATGCCTGAAGGAGGACGTTTAATCATAAGCACAGAGTTTGTGGATCTGGACAATGCATATATCAGAACACAGGGGTATATTAAACCGGGGATGTATGCCGCCGTCTCTGTTACGGATACAGGCATAGGAATGGATGCGATAACAAGGCAGAGGATATTTGAGCCCTTCTTTACAACAAAGGAAGTCGGTAAGGGTACAGGACTCGGCCTTTCCATAGTTTACGGGATAATCGAGCAGCATAATGGATATATAGATTGTTACAGTGAACCTGGAAAGGGCACGACATTTAAGATATATCTGCCTTTGACCGAAATAGCGTTCGAAGGGCTAAGAGACGAAACATCCATCCCTCCGGCCCGGGGGACGGAAATAGTGCTGCTGGCAGAGGATAATGAGGATGTGAGAGCGACTACCAGAGAAGTGCTCGAAGAATTCGGCTATAAGGTCATAACAGCGGTGAACGGGGAGGATGCGATCATAAAATTCATGGAGAATAAAGACAGGGTCGGACTTCTTCTCCTCGATGTAGTAATGCCGAAGAAGAACGGGAAGGATGTTTATGAAACGATAAAGAAGGTGAAACCCGATATCAAGGCACTTTTTTCGAGCGGTTTTACCGCAGATATTATCAATAAAAATCCTGCCGAAGATGGGTTGAATTTTATCTCTAAGCCCTCGTCGCCGATGTATCTCCTAAAAAAGGTTAGGGAGGTTCTGGATGCATAGCATAGTAAGGTCATAAGTACGGAATAACATACTACTTGCCATCCGAAATTTTTAGTCCTACAATGATTTCAAGAGATCATCTATGGAGGTGCATTATGTGCGAAGTAGGTTGTGGCCTGAGGGTTGGTGAGACAGTTCCCGATTTTAAGATCGAGACATACGAGCCGGCAGAGAATTTCTTCGGTGAACGGAGTCTCGAGGCCTTGAAGAAAGATGGCAAATGGACTATCCTGTTTTTTTATCCTGCCGATTTTACATTTGTCTGAGCTACCGAGTTTGCTGATCTGGCAGATCGGTACGAGAACATTAAAAAAGAGAATGCCGAGGTGATAACGATAAGCACGGATACGAAATATGTGCATCTTGCCTGGCAGAGGCATTGAAGTAAAACATCCGGTAACTCATCTATGCCTGATAGATGCTTAAATGAGGTTCATCTTACAAATGACTTTTGCATCATGCTCTCAGTAGCCGTTGCTGTAAGAGGTCTTCGCAGTTACGCCGGCCATCGAGAACGGCGTGAATAAAAACGGATTTTTCTTTGATTTCGTAGATGATACGATACGGCTTAAAAAATACTTCTCTGAAATCCAAAATCCCCCAGCGTTGCATCTCAGGCGGGTGATTGCCTCGCGCAGACATTGTTTCCAGAGATACTATAGCCCTTTCAATGTTGTCAAGTAGATGTTCAGCCTTCCCCGGCGAGTCATTGTTTGCTACATACGTGTAGATTGAATAAAGATCATCTTGGGCAACCCCGGTAATACGGACTTTGTATTTCACAACTTTTCCGCAGAGCGTATTTTCTTTTTTAATTCTGCAAAAGCCTGCTGAATCGGTTTGTGCCTGCCTTCAAGCATGTCTTTTCTTCCCATTGCCAGCATCTTCAGCATTGCCATGCTCTCGCGGTCTTTTTCATATTCTCTTATGTCCTGAATTATTACCCGCGCCTCTCCGTTTACAGTTACGACAACCGGATTACCGGTTTCGGATATTTCGCTAATTATCTCCGATGCGTGAGATTTGATGTGACTTATAGGCTTGACAGCTGTGCTCAGTTTCATCTTTTCCTTCCTTAGGGTCAGAATTAAGTCTTAATTATAGACTACCAAATTTTGACAAGAAATCAAAGCCGGTTATCTGCAAAAGTAGAATTCAAAATGCGGAAGGCTATCTCATCTTCATCTTTGCATCAAGAACCATTGCACCTTTTGGATAAATGGAAACAGGATTTAAATCAATCTCCTCGACATCTCCTGATGCGATTATATCCGAAACCTCAAGGATTATTTTTATTAGGGCATCCTTATCCATCGGGGGTCTTCCTCTATAGCCCTCGATCAGCTTATATCCCTTTACCTGCCGGATTAGCCAGAGGGCATCTTCCCCTGTCATCGGTGCGAGGGCAAAGGCAGTATCTTCAAATAACTCGACAAATATCCCACCAAGTCCGAACATCACCACAGGACCGAACTGTTTATCTTTTATTCCCCCGACTATAACTTCGACTCCATGCGGCGCCATCTCTTCGATAAGTACACCTTCCGCATTCTCAATCTCCATAAGTTCTGTCACCGCCTTCTTTAACTCATCCTCATCCTTTATATCAATCCTCACACCATGAACTTCGGTCTTTGAAACTATTTTTGAGGATGATACCTTTGCTACGAGAGGATACGACAGCCGGATCATTTCCGGAATTGCCTCACCGATCCTTATAAATATACCATTAGGAACAGGGAGTCCCCTATCCCTTAAAAGATTTTTTACCTCATGCTCAAGGAATGTCTTTTTGTCCCGCAGTATTTCTATGAAATCTTTTACCATATCCTAATTAAAACCCTCTATCTTTAACCTTCTTCTTTTATATCCCACAGGAATAAAGTCATCTTTTTCTTTCTCCTCGATCTTTTTTAACCCGAGAGCAAGAAGGATATCTCTTTCTTCCATATCCCTTTTAGCCGTCTTTCTGTAACGCTTGAGTCCCAGCTTCTCCCTCAAGATAAGAAACTCTATTGGCGATGTATCCTCGAATTTCCTTGTCCTGATCTTCATTGCTCTGCCTTTTTCTTTAGTCCTGCCAATTCTTCCCCTGTGTTATTCTCGGACAATCCAGCCTTTTTCCCGAGATAGACCCAGTCCAACTCTCTTGCATATCTTTTGGTGATCAGTTCCAACATCTCACAGTCCACCTCTGATTTCCAGTATTTGCATGCATTTAACCGATCTATTATCAAATCTTCTATGCCTATAATCCTGCAGTAAAGATTATCGGCAACCTCAACAACCTCCACAGGAGATTCTTCTCCGGGAAGGGTAGAGGCAGGCACCTCGATTGCCATATTCAGATCATCATTAACCCAATATCTTCCCTGTTTTCTATACCCGATCTCTTTAAGGACGATATCTAAGGCCTCTCTATCGGGATAGGCTAAATCTATATCTGCCGTAAAATAAACCTCTCTCGTGTAATACGAAAGGGCGCAACCCCCTATTACAATAGGCGCACTTTTACCCCTCTGCTCAAGGAGGTTTGTAATTAAGGCAACCATTAAAAATTGCCTTTTTAACGGGGACTCGATCCTCTTTATCTTTTCGAGTATTTCCATCGTATTCATGGCATAATAATAACAACTCTATTTGTTTACTACAAGAGGAGTAACCCTTTCAGTTGTATAAAAAATAGCATGCAGGTATCTATAGAAAATCAAAGAAGTGTCAGTGATTAGTGTCTGTATCAGTAAAAAACTGACACTGTTACCTGACACTGTCACTGCATTTTGTTATATGCTTAGTACGGATTCCAGAGATGGCACGAAACAAGTCTGCCCTTAGCCTCCGGGTCAAGAGTCTGTTTTAAGAGAGGAACTATCTTATCGCACGGTTCGAACCTCTTTGGACATCTCGGATGGAACGGACATCCCGGAGGGACATGTATAGGGCTTGGTACATCACCCGATACAGTTTTGAGTTTTGAGTTTTGAGTTTTGAGTTTAACATCGCCACTTTTAACTTCCAACTCTGAGCCTCGAATTTTTATCTTAGGTGCTGCTGCTAAGAGTATTGTTGTATACGGATGCAGCGGTTTATGGAAAAGATCATCGGTCTTTGCGCATTCAACGATCTTTCCGAGGTACATAACTCCTACGGTATCGCTGAAATAATGTACCACCTTGAGGTCATGGCTTATAAAGAGGAATGTTATCTTTGTCTCTTTTCTGAGGTCCTGCAGAAGATTAAGTATCTGTGCCTGTATCGAAACATCAAGTGCAGAGAGAGGCTCGTCTGCAACTATCAGCTTCGGATTAACCGCCAATGCCCTCGCAATGCATATCCTCTGCCTCTGCCCTCCGCTAAACTCATGGGGATAGCGTCTTATTACATCGGGATCCAGACCTACTTTTTTCAGAAGCCCGATGCACGCCTCCTTTATATTCTTTTTCTTGATGAGCCTGTGTATCTTTAATGGTTCCGATAAGGTATCGAATACCGTTTTTCTCGGATTCAAAGAGGCAAAAGGGTCCTGGAATACTATCTGTACAGACCTACGAAAAGTCTTTAAGGAGTCGCCTTTAAGTTCGGATATATCTTTACCGGCAAAAACTATTTTTCCGGAAGTGGGGGTTGTGAGTTTTAGAACTAATCTGGCAACTGTTGACTTGCCGCAGCCGCTTTCGCCGACAAGGGCAAAGACCTTATCCTCTTCGATAGAGAAATCTATACCGTCCACAGCCTTAAGCCATAATTGTTCTCCTGAAAATCCCTTTTTGACCGGGAAGTATTTTTTTAATGCATTTACATTGAGGAGTTCCATACAATCTCTTCCGCCCTTATACACCTTGCACGATGTACCGGCTCGTTACCCGTTGATATTAATCTCAGATCCGGTTCTTTTTCTTTGCATGCAGGGATAACAAATCTGCACCTGTCCGAAAACTTACACCCGTCGGGGAGTTTGTCAGGACGCGGGACAGAACCGGGGATCGGTATAAGGGGCTTACCCTTTTCCTTCGGCAACGAATCAAGCAGCCCCATTGTATAGGGGTGTCCTGGATTTACGAACAATTCTTTCGTATCCGTAATCTCCACGATCCTTCCGGCATACATTATTGCAACCCTTCCGGCATTCTCTGCAATAATACCCAAATCATGCGTTATAAGGAGGAGCGACATCTTTCTCTCCTCCCGAAGCCCCTGAAGTAAATCGAGTATCTGTGCCTGTATTGTTACATCGAGAGCAGTTGTAGGCTCATCGGCTATAAGCAGCGAGGGGTTACATGCTATTGCCATCGCTATCATCACCCTCTGCCTCATGCCGCCTGACATCTGATGAGGATATTCCTTTATCCTTATTTCCGGAGAGGGTATCTTTACATCTATAAGCAATTTTACTGCCCTATCAAAGGCATCTTTTTTCGAGAGCCCGAGATGGGTTGTCATAACTTCTGCTATCTGATACCCTATGGTTAATACAGGATTAAGAGAGGTCATAGGTTCCTGAAATATCATTGCCAGTTCTTTTCCTCTGAGCCGTCGCATGGATTCCCGGTCGAGCTTTAACATATCCGTATCTCTGAAAATTATTGATCCCTGAGCAAAGGCATTTGGAGGAAGTATGCCCATTATGGAGAGCGCCGTAAGGCTTTTCCCACAGCCGCTCTCGCCGACGAGTCCGAAGACTTCGGATTCTCTAATATCGAAGGAAAGATCGTTGACTACTTTTATTAGGCCTGTCCCGGTACCGAATGATATATTGAGATCACTTACTTCAAGCAGCGACACTGCTGTTTTACTGTTCCTCTTTTTTGAGGAGCTGCAGATAAGTCTTTGCTTCCCTCAGATCGGGATTATGTTTTAGTGCATTTTCCCATTCCTCAAAGGCGAGATCCGGAAGTCCCTTCATATAGAAAGTCAGCCCGAGCTGGGCCCATGCCTGACCATAAGTAGGGTTTATCTCCTTTGCCTTTATAAAATGCATTATCGCCTCTTCATAGTTTCCCTTACTTCTAAAAGACATTCCGAGTTTTGTATGTACGTCCGCCAGCTTCGGATAGAGCTTAATAGCCTTCTTGTACTCCTCGATAGCCTCATCGAACATTCCAAAATCAAAATAGATATTACCTACCTTATAATGTTCATTTGCAAGTTTTCCTGCGACAAACGGGTCGAGAGAGGTTGGAGTCGGATGTGCTATCTGGGCCGCCTTCGAGAAAACCTCCTGTGCCTTTTTGAATTCGCCCATTTCATTATATGCTATGGCAAGGTTAAGGGATGCCTCCGTATATCTCGGGTTCAACGCAAGCGCCCTTTCAAAATATTCCGATGCCTCTTTGAGATTACCCTTGAGATGGGTTATGACGCCGAGCTTATTCAATACATCCGCATATCGCGGATTGATCTTTATGAGGGTTCTCAGGAGGGGTTCTGCCTCGGGGTATTTTCCCTCTTCAAATAGTTTTGTACCGCGTTCATGTAATTCATGCATATGTTCGTCCATTAGTATTTAATATATTGATTAAAGAATCCTTTGTCAACACGCGACTATTTAAGTCTTTTGTAACCGGTCTGTAAATGGGTACAATAATATTATGAGGGAATTAAATGAGGATATAAGACTGGCATCCACTGCCGGTAAGGGGGAGTTGGAGTCACTTGTGTATCACCCCTCCCCTGAGGTCATAGCAAGTCTTATTCGCAACAGGAATCTTACGGAGGAACTTGCCGTTATAATCGCAAGCAGAAAAAATATCGGCACCCATATGCTGGAAGCATTATCCGGGGACACAAGATGGAAGGACAGTTATAAAGTGAGGCTGGCACTCTGTAAAAACCCGAAAACTCCGCAACGGATAACGCTCACTATTATTAAATCCCTAAAAGTCTTCGACCTTGCCGATCTGACAAGAAATCCGGCGATACCTATAACCCTTAGAATGAGGATTGAGGCGAATATCGGTGAAAGACTGCCGGCAATTCCACTCGGTATAAAGATAACACTTGCAAAAAGGGCAAGCAGCAATGTGCTCATGAAGCTCATCGAGGAGGGCTTAAAAGAGACTGTAGAGGCATGCCTCGACAGCCCGTATATGACCGAAGGAAATATCTATAAAATTATAAGCATGGAAAAGATATCTCCGCAGGTTATCCGCCAGATAGCAGCACACAGGAAGTGGTCCTGCAGGTATGCAATTCGATGGGCACTTATTACAAATCCTTATTCACCGTTATCCAACGTAGTGAATTTTCTCAAGGATATGAAGACTTCCGACCTAAAGGAACTTTATGCAGCACCCGAAGTGCCGTCAAGCACAAAGCCTTATATTTACAGAGAACTCTTAGAGCGAGAAGAGATCCAGCCTGAATGATCTCGCGAAAACACAGATGTGCCTACGAGAAGATGATTAAAGTTCTACTCTTGACAGAAAAACTCTCTTAATATAAACTGAACAATAGTTCACATGAACAAACGTTCAGGTATAGAATCCAAAAAAAGAATTCTTGACGCAGCTATGAGGATATTCTCCGAGTATGGCTATGCGAAGGCGAACATGAGGATGATCGCAAAGTCGGCCGGAATAAGCATAGGCGGACTTTACCTCTATTTTAAAAACAAGGAAGACCTCTGCCTTACCCTGATGAAGAGCAGGATGAATGATTTTGCGGATAAGACAATGGAGGCCGTAAGGGACATCTCCGATCCTGCGGAGGCTATAGACATTTTTATAGAGATGAACCTGAATTATGCAAAAAGGCATAAGGAACTGATACTTGTTCAGGGCAGGGAGCATGGATTTACATTCGGGCTCGAGATGAAGAAAAAGTTTTTCGGAAAACAGAGAGGGGTCATCGAGGGGATCATCCTGAGAGGCATTCAGGCCGGAACGTTTAGAAAGGTTAACGTGAAGGAAGCGGCCAAGGTGATATTCAGTATAATAAGGGGCTTTATCCTTTCGATAGTCGTTGAGGCAGATTCTCTTTTTTCACCGGCGGAATGCAGCGATCTTATACTCAAGGGACTTTTAAGGAGGAATGTTAAATGAGCAATAAGCGATCAGCAATCGGCAATCAGCAACTAATCAATACTTTATTAATCCTGTTCTTAATGATCTTTATTCAACCTGTCTTTGCAGAATCCATAGACAGTCGG
The DNA here is from genome assembly GCA_016208875.1 of Nitrospirota bacterium. GTDB lineage: Bacteria > Nitrospirota > Thermodesulfovibrionia > Thermodesulfovibrionales > UBA1546 > JACQXD01. Next base: position 2,698 of record JACQXD010000153.1, on the reverse strand, counting down.
CAATCCGCGGACACTGTTCCGGAATACAGTCTCGACGACCTTTATAAGATTGCCATTGAATGTTCGGAACGTATCAAGATATCCGGGGAAGACGTATTTATTGCCGAAATCGGTAAGGATAAAGCACTATCTGTGCTCTTACCGAAACTTTCCGCATTCGGAAGTTATATAAGGTACACAGAAGACAAGGTCTCATCTTCGGGCTCTGTCATTCAGCCTGATACCTCTATGTCATGGGGTTTGAGACTCGACCAGTCAATATATCTTAACGGCAGGGAGTTGACCGCGTTTAAAATATCCAAAGAAAATATTGAGAAAAGCAGATATGACCTTTATGCCGTCAAGGAAGAATACCTTCTAAATATTGCCTCTTCCTACTATGATGTCTTAAGGGCGAAAAAATCGCTTGAAATAGCAAAGGCAAACGTCGAGAGACTGACAAAGCACAGGGACGCCGCCGTTGTAAGGTTAAAGGTCGGTGAGGTAACTAAGACAACGCTTCTCAGGGCAGAGGCGGAGTTGTCGGGTGCTCAATCCGACGAGATAAGGTCAAAGAACGGGTTAGTGCTTGTGAAGGCTGTTCTTGCAAGACTTGCGGGGATAGACGGGAGTTACGACATTTATGATATCAAAGAGATAGCAGTCAGCAAAGAGTCGGTAGACGACGGGGGTACGGGTGCCGTAGAGTCCTTGAAAGCGACGGCATATTCCGAACGGGCTGAATTAAAAAGTCTTGAACTCCAGAAGAAGATCGGGGAAAGTCAGGTCGGATATGTTAAAGGGGCCTACTGGCCGACACTTTCGATAGAGGGCGTTTATACGGGAAAAGACGAAGACCCTGCATCTGCATTCCTCAATAAAGAAAGTATCTATGGCGGGCTTAAGCTCAACTTTCCTTTTTTTGAAGGCGGCCTGAGGAAGGCGGAGGTGCGGGAGGCCGAGGCGAAAAAGAGACAGATAATGCTTGCTTACGAGGATAGGAAAAAATCAATAGGTATCGAGGTAGAAAACGCCTATCTCGAATTAATAACACAGGAAGGTATTCTCGAAAAATTTGAGACTCAGGTTACATATGCAGAGGACAATTATAAAGCCATTACAAAGCAGTTCGAATTCGGTCTTGCAAACAGCCTCGACGTTATGGATGCAAATACCCTACTCGTAACTGCAGAGAGGCAGTTGTCAGATGCACGATATAACTACCAGTTATCTGTCCTGAAATTAAAAAGGGTAACGGGAACACTTTTGAAGGCAGTAATAACAAACAGTGATTAGTGTCAGTGAACAGTCTATAGAATACAGAATAAAGAACGACTAAGGAGCATATTCTAATGAAATATATAAATTTTAAGGAGACACAAAAAACAATAAAATCTCCCCTAACCCCTCTTTGCCAAAGAGGGGACACACCCCTTAATCCCCTCTTGATAGAGGGGATTTTTTCCTCCCTTTGGAAAAGGGAGGTCAGGAGGGATTTTAAGATAAAAATTAAATCAATCAGCACTTTTTTCATTCTACTTTCTACTTCCAGCCTTCTACTTTTTTTGCCTGCTTGTTCAAAAGAGAAAGCGGGGCAGCAGATTAAAAGGCTGCCGGTACCTGTAACTGTAGATTCCGTTATCAAAAAAACGGTCCCTGTTCAACTGCGAGCTATAGGTAATATAGAAGCATATTCCACTGTGGATATAAAGGCGCGTGTAGCAGGCGAGTTAACACATGTATATTTCAGTGAAGGTCAGGATGTTAATAAAGGCGACCTGATCTTCAACATAGATTCGCGTCCTTATAAAACCGCTCTCGAATCCGCACAGGCTAATTTGGCGAGAGATATTGCCCTTGCCAAAAAAGCCGATGAGGATGCTAAAAGATATGCGGAACTTATTCGGGACGAACTTGTAAGCCGCTCCCAATATGAGCAGGTCTTTGCCAATGCCGAGGCACTAAAGGCGACTGTTGAAGCAGATAAGGCTGTTAAACCTGCCGCCTTAGCGGCTTAGCTTAACACGTTATTCGACCGTACGGTATCTATCCACGAATCGGTAACAGACGTTAAATTCACCTTGGTACTCACTATTGCATTGGTTATTTTGGTGATCTTCCTTTTTCTAAGAAATCTATCGGCCACGATCATTCCAAGCCTTCCCTTCCCCTCTCCATAATCGGCACATTCGCAGCGATGTATGGGCTCGGGTTCTCCGTTAACAATATAACGCTGATGGCCCTTACCCTTTCGGTAGGTTTTGTAGTAGATGACGCCATAGTCATGCTCGAAAACATAGTACGACACATGGAGCACGGAGAGAAACCTATGGAGGCGGCATTCAGGGGATCGAAAGAGATCGGCTTTACTATTATCTCCATGACTCTCTCCCTCGTTGCAGTCTTTATACCCGTTCTCTTTATGGCAGGGATGCTCGGAAGGATGTTCCATGAGTTTGCCGTGACCATTACATTTGCTATTCTCATCTCAGGTACAGCAATTCACGGTGAAGGGAATATTGCATAGATAATAAGGTAATTTAGGGAAATCGAGAAATATTTTTCGTAAACTTTAGTATCAAAAGCACTGTTTGGAGTAATCCTCAGTTAAATCACTTCAAAAAGAAACGTAAAAAAAAGCTTGCGCGCTGGCATACCTTTATGTAAGAATATTGTTCAGGTATGCATATCAAGAAACATCTGTCATTCAGTTCATTGC
>JACQXD010000181.1 GCA_016208875.1 Nitrospirota bacterium | reverse complement strand
ACAGACTCAGAATTAAGAGGTGGACTAAACAGAACGGCTTCATTTTGTATCTATTGTAGCTGCCCCAAAATTAGCTGTCAAGCAGAACCGAATTTGTGGCAATCTCATCGCAAAAGTCGAGATTGCTTTGCTTTTTTCGGAGATTTTATATGTGATAGTAGGGGATGGGATTACATCCGTAACAAAACAACTTCATTTACATGTCTTTGTCGACTTTCGGATGAAATTCGGGATTATACATCAAATATTCTGAAAGGATTTAATCTTACTCATAGGGACAGCTTTGCCGGCACGTGCCTCTTTACGCCTTTTAAGTATTTCTTTTTCTGTTTTTGAATCAAGCAAAATTTCAAGAGTCTCGATCTCTGACCTTTTCATGTGCCTTAACGTCTCTGCAATTTGTTCTATTGTCAATTCTACCTTCACAGGCATTTTATATCTTCACCTCCGATGATTTTGTTTATAATTCTACCATTTTTCCGAAGGATTTTGCGTCCAGTTAATCTTTTCCCATGACCTCTGTTTTTCGATCTCTCAAGACCTGCGTTCAGAAATATTGAACTTTATTTTGCAGATTGTTAATCAGGGTTCACTGACACCGGATTGATCGCCTCCGAGTATCTTTAGAAACGCCTTTACCACATTCGGATCGAATTGTGTTCCTGCGCATCTCCTAAGTTCCAATTTCGCATATTCTATTCCCGGAGACGGGCGATAAGGTCTGTCCGCAGTCATGGAGTCAAAGGAGTCTGCAACACAGAGGATCCTCGCACCGAACGGAATCTCCTCTCCCTTCAACCCATCCGGATAACCTTTGCCGTCAAATCTCTCATGGTGATGCCTGATGATAGGCAATATGTTTTTAAACTGTTTTATATCAAGGAGTATCTCTACGGCAGTTGCCGGATGTCTCTGTACGATCTTAAATTCGTCTTCGTTCAGTCTTTCCGGCTTATCGAGTAGATAGTCATATGTCCCGATCTTGCCTATATCGTGAAGGAGCGCTGCGATTCTGAGGTCTTCGATAACATCTTTATTCATGCCCATCTCCTCTGCAATCTGTACGGCATACATTGTTACCCTCTCCGAGTGACCCTTTGTCCACCGGCTCTTTGCATCGAGGGTATGTACAAATGCCCGTATCACGGAAAGAAATAAGTCCTTCAATTCCTCGTATGATTCGTGGATATCCCTGAGCATATTAAGGAATGCATCCCTGCTCTTTTCGATCTCCCTCTCTTTTTCCTTAATCCCGGTTATATCCACAATAGAGTGGACAAATGTATCGGCCTTACCATCTTGCAGGATAGGACTTACACTGATCCATAGGTAGCGTTTCAGCGACGGCTCATAGAATTCGGCCCCTTCGCTTTTCCCCGATAACAGTGATGCTCCCAAAGGACATTCTCTTACGGGGCTGTCGGAACCGTGGAAAATCTCATAGCATTTTTTATCCTTTATCTCGTCATAGTCTTTTCCCAAAAGTTCGGTTATGTATCTGTTCAGACGTAAGATATTGAAGTCTTTATCAATAATTAAAATGCCGTACGGCGTTGCATCGAAGGTATTTGTCCAGTAGCGTATTGATTTCTGCAGTCTTTCCGTCCTCTCGAGAACCTCCTGCTCCAGATGTTCCGATAATTCCCTGAGCCTTTTCTCCGTTGCCTTAAGAGATGCCGTTCTTTCGTCAACTTTTTTTTCGAGCGTCCTTTTATAGACCAATACCCTTTCGAACAAAAAACCTATGGTTGTGCTTAATATGGGTGCAGTGAATACTATGATGTGTATTATAAGGGGTGGAAAATATGTTGTTTTCAAGTGGTTGATCAGGGCATAAATATTCTTACCGTAGTCTATATAATCACTATAGAGATAAACAAAAAGGAAGATAAATCCCAGTGGTGAGATGGAGAGAAATAGAATATGTTTTTTTATCCGGTTAAACACTTTTCCCCCTCAACCTTTCTATCTCCTTTTTAAGCTCAACCATCTTCATCTCCCTGTCAACCGCCATCTTATAGAAGTCTTCAAGGTCATTGACCTTTTTCTTTAACTCCGTCTCTATAACCTTCTTATCCGTTATATCCCTTGCACTGACCCTCGCAAAAATAAAATCTCCGGCCTCGTTATAAAATGCAGTTATATTCAAAATGACGTCAATGATCTCTCCGCTCTTCATTCTCCATCTTGCCTCTGTGTTGACGAGGCTGCCGGTTAGTTTTATCGTATTAATCTTCCTGTTCAGTTCTTCCTGTGGAGTCATAGTGAAAAATGAGACATGGTTTCCTATAAGCTCATTTTTCTTATATCCAAGGTTCTGCGCCATTGTGTTGTTGCAATCGAGCAAGATTAAATCACCGCTGATAGAAAAATACATATCAGGGGCATTATCATAGAGATCCCTGTATCTTTCTTCCGACTCAACAAGCCTTTTCTCCAACTCATATCTTTCCGTGACGTCCGTTATGGTCTCGACAACCATTGTTATATTATCTGCGGAATCCTTTAAAGGATAAGAGTGGACTTCTACGTATGAAGCCTTTCCCTTTGAATCGTAATGGGTATGAATTCCGGAGGCATATTTTCCCGTCTCGAATGTCTTCAGTACGGGACACTCATGCCCCAGTTCATGACATGCCTTTTCGAACCGGTGTGAGATACTGTAACAGTGCTTCCCTATAACTTCTCCTTCAGGCTTTTCCTGATTGATGTAAGCACTATTGGCGGCAACGATCCTGAAATCCTTATCGAGGACGATAACGCCTTCACCGATCCCCTCAAGCACACTGTTTAAAAAGTCTTTTGACGACTTGAGTTCTTCATTGAGCCTTGCCTTTTCTATGGCGATAGCAGTCTCATTTGCCATAAGGGTTAAAAACTACCATTACAGGTCTCCTCTTAAGAAGGGTATAACCTGCCTGACTTTCAACGCCAATAGGAATTTTAGCTACACCCACATATCCGGGTAACCATCCAATTCCACTGGCAAAGACAAGGCAGTTCTCCTTTTCATCGGGGATGAGGATTTTGGCAAAATCAGCATTGAAATATTCATAAATACTCTTAACAGCAATATCCATTATCTTAGCTATGTCATAGGTCTTCATGAACTGGTCTGATATTTCATAAAGGACTGCATGTCCTGTAGAAAGCTTGATAAGTTCTTCTTTTTCCTTAAGTATCTTATGTTCTGTCTCGAGTTTTACTATTCTGTTTAAAAGGAAATAGATAACAGGGGTTATAATTATAAGAAGAATTATTATCTCAGGCAGTATTTGTTGTAAGCTTTCCTTGAAATATATGTCTATAAGTGTGTAAATAGCTGTTACTAAGGAGTTCATTAGTAAAGCCACATAAATCACCCTCCCCTTTATCCCCTCCCCTCAAGGGAGGGGCAATATTCTTACCCTCTCCCCCGGCGGGAGAGGGCGAGGGTGAGGGGGCTTTACTTATGGTCTTATTAGTATATCAGTCGGCGAGAAGAGACCTTTTTAAGTACATCTATCAAAGGCATATTTAGTTTTTTTGCGAGTCTTCTACAATCCTCATACTCGGGAGTTACTTTGATAAGCTCACTTCCGAGTTTTGATATCTTAAATTTTATCCTGCCAAGTTCGGTATCGAACTGCCTTATCTCTCTTTTTAGGATTTGTCTATTAGCCTCATAGAACCTCAGACCTATTGTGGTTGTTTCCTTAAGAATTATATCGGCTAATTTATCTTTCTCTTTGTTGTTGCAAAGAACTGTGAGTTTAATTCCGGGCCTTCCTTTTTTCATTATCACCTGTGTGAGATATACATCGAGGGCTCCGGCTTTGAAAAGTCTTTCCATAACATATTCGTAAATCTGAGGATTCATGTCGTCAATATTGGTTTCAATAACGGTAACCACCCCCCCATCGCCCCCCCTTACTAAGGGGGGGATGGGGGGGTGAATTGTGGCTGAAGACTCCCCTATAAACATTCTCAAAACATTCGGCCTATCTTTAAAGTCTTTTGTCCCGGCCCCGATACCGATTTTTTCAACGTTGATCGAAGGCATAGCTCCAAAACCGGATGATAGTTCTCTTAAAATCGCAGCCCCTGTCGGTGTCGTTAATTCAAACTGCGTCCCATCGGAATAAATCCGAGTTTCGACTTCTGACTCTTGACTCTTGACTCTTGACTCTTGACTTCTGAGTATTTCAGCGGTTGCCGGTGCAGGCACGGGTAAAATACCATGTTCTGATTTTATAGAGCCGCCTCCGATATTTACGGAAGAAGCATATATCTCCTGTATCCCAAGCATATCGAGACCGATGACCGTTCCAAAGATATCCACGATGCAGTCAACTGCACCGAGTTCATGGAGATGTACGGTATTAAATGGCTCGCCGTGAACCTTTGCCTCTGCCTCAAAAAGCCTTTTGAATATATTAATGCCTTTTTGTTTTATCTCGTTTCGTACTCCGGATTTCTTGATTATTTTTCCAATATCACTCCATTTTTTACTAAGGAGTTCATTAGTAAAGCCACATAAATCACCCTCCCCTTTATCCCCTCCCCTCAAGGGAGGGGCAATATTCTTACCCTCTCCCCCGGCGGGAGAGGGCGAGGGTGAGGGGGCTTTAC
>JACQXD010000180.1 GCA_016208875.1 Nitrospirota bacterium | reverse complement strand
GATTCCTCAGTTGCAAACCTCTCAAGGAATTCAATATGATTTTTTGGATAGTTTTCGATACGCACAAAATCAATTATAGCCATTCAAGCAACATGAGTCAAGTGCATAGGCAATTAAATAAATTTTCAATAAATCTCCCCTAACCCCTCTTTTCCAAAGAGGGGGTCAGAAGGATTCCCGACAAGCGAGAATGACAAAGTACGATTTATTTTTTTGATACCCCGCCGTCTCTGCGGCGGGGAGGTTCATTTCTCTACGGTATAGTTTATGAGATATTTAGCAGCCACCGTTTCGAGTGAAGCAGCAGCAGGTAACCCCTTAGACAGCAATCGAAGCGAATCAAAATCGGATTTCCAGACGACGTCGCCCGGGGCTATCAAGCAGATGCTGTCCGGTTCGTGTGTAATGTAGAGATTTCCGTCCTTAAAATAATAGTAGTCTTCCTTGTTTACCTCTGTGGAATACGATCTCATGAATGGAGGAAAGTCGCCGGGTTGAAACCAAAGTTTGGTCTCACGTTCGGCCTCAATGTCAGTAGCCGAGGCGTGGATGAGATTGTCCATTCGCTCGCCGATCTCGTTTCCGGCAGCGTCTTTCAGAGGAACAACCGTTCCTAATGCGCGAATACATCCCGGTTTTTTTTCCCGGGCAACGTGAGGATTAGTCGGTCCGCAGATGTCGCGTATTTTTTTTACTGCATCCGGCCCCTGGTAAACGAGGGCTATTACCCTTCGCCTCCCCGGCTCGTCGGGATAATGCAGCATCCCCGTAATATAATCAATCAGTGAAGGATAAAATACCTTTCCGCGATGTTCGGCGTAGTGCTCCTCTGCAAGCATCCTGCTTACATGGACTATCTTTGCTCCGGCAAATCTCAAACCCGTATGAAACTCCGAAAGTTGAGAAAGTACATATCCTGTCAATGAATTTTTGAGGGCGTCCGGTTTGATCAATACAAGCGTTTGCTCGCTCTCTTCTCTATTCATATTATGTTCCTTCCTTACTATATCGAGAGTTTTTTAACAAGCCTTCTTACAGAAGCACATGACTCTTTGAAGTGAGACTTTTCCTCCTTTGAGAGCTTCACCTCTACCACCTTTTCGACTCCTTCCTTACCTAATATAACGGGTACACCTACATAGAGGTCTTTTATACCGTATTCTCCATTGAGATAAACGGCGCACGGCAGCATACGTTTTTCATCGAAGATTATCGATTTAACCATCTGAAATACCGCTGCAGCCGGCGCATAATATGCACTCCCTGTTTTTAGCAGGTTTACTATCTCAGCCCCTCCATTTCTTGTTCGGTGTATCAACAGCTCGATAGTCTTTTTTTTCAGGAGTTCGGTTATCGGTATTCCTTTCACAGTAGTAAACCTCGGCAAAGGTACCATCTGATCGCCATGTCCTCCAAGCACAATTACTTCAATATCTTCAGGCGATACATTAAGTTCCCATGCAAGAAATGTTCTTAGCCTTGCCGAATCGAGTATTCCACCCATACCCATCACGCGCCTGCATGAAAACTCCGTAGCCTTCCATGCAAGCTGTGCCATTACATCCATCGGGTTTGTTACAACGAGAATAATTGCATCGGGAGATGTTTTTGCTATGGCATCGGAGGCAGCCTTAACAACATCGGCATTTGCATGAAGGAGGTCATCCCTCGACATATTGGGTTTCCGGGGGAAACCGGCGGCAATAACAACTATGTCGGAATCCTTTGTATCTGCATAATTATTGCTGCCTTTTACCGATACCGAAGAATTCCAGAGTGGACACGCCTCGGCAATATCAAGTGCCTTGCCTCTGGGCATTCCATCTGCAATATCAAAAAGAACAATGTCGGCGATACCGGACTGAGCGATCATCTGCGCTGCAGTAGCCCCGACATTCCCGGCACCGATTATAGATACTTTTTTCCTCATACCTTGTCCGTTGAATTTATTAAGGAGTGCATAAGTAAGGCATCATTATTGAAAAATCTCCCCTCGCCCCTCTTTGCCAAAGAGGGGTATATTCCTCCCTTTGGTAAAGGGAGGTTAGGAGGGATTTTATAATCTAATGTCTTCATACTTATGACCGTATTAGT
>JACQXD010000179.1 GCA_016208875.1 Nitrospirota bacterium | reverse complement strand
CACGCACGAGAGCGGCTCAAGAAATGCAGCCTCTTCAAAGGTCAGATTCTTCGGTTTGTAGAATGCATTCTGTCTTACTATATGTTCCGGAAGTAAAATGTATTCGGCAAATGCCCCGAGAACCTTTGTTTCCATTATTTTTTCGCATAGGTTATAGAGTCTTTTTTTGCAGTATGGACATCTAAGGCATGGTGCACTATGGACCGCCATTATTTTATCGCCCTCTTTAAATCTTTTAACCCCTCTGCCTACACCGGCTATTATTCCCGAAAACTCGTGTCCGAAAACTCCAGGCATCGGAACTACATGATGACCCCGGCTGAATGCCTTGAGGTCGGTTCCGCATGTCAATGCAGCCTTAACCTTTATCAAGATTTCACCACGAACGGGTTTGGGAGTTTCTATCTCATGCAATTCAAGCTTACCCGGACTGAGAAGTACAACGGCCTGCAAACCTAAAACTCCAGCTTTCCGCCCCAGATCTGACCTATGACTGCGGCTGATACAAAGAGAGGGATATATTTGAAATCGAGTTGAGATAAAGTCCTTGCAAAAAAAATGAAGGGTATTGGAATGTGTATGCACAGGAACCACATGAATGAATATCTTTTTGTTCTCCCTCTTAAATAACCGAACGGCATATTAAGCATAAATGTCAGGGAAAACAAACCCGTAACCAGAGCAATCTCTGCATTAAGAATCATGATTCTTACACTTCTACCTTCATACCCGCAGCCATCTTTGCAGCGAGAACCGTGTTGTACATAAGCATTGCTATTGTCATCGGCCCTGCACCTCCGGGTACCGGCGTGATATAACCTGCCCGCTCCTTTGCAGGCTCAAAATCCACGTCTCCAACTATCTTTCCTTCCGGCGTTACATTTATGCCGATGTCAATAACCGCAGCACCCTCCTTGACCATGTCCCCCGTTATCATCTTGGCCTTGCCGACTGCAACACACAATATGTCGGCCCCAAGGCACGTCTCCTTAAGGTCGGGTGTCCTGCTGTGGGCTATTGTAACCGTTGCATGTTTTCTTAGGAGAAGAAGCGCAAGAGGCTTACCGACAATTACACTCCTGCCGACTACAACTGCATGCTTCCCCTTTGGATCTATATTGTACGCATCGAGCATCTTTATTGCACCATGAGGAGTACATGCAACAAACCCGGGCTCGTCCAGAACAAGTTTCCCGAGTGCATCGGGACCGAAACCATCTACATCTTTTTCAGGTGCAATCCTATTCATAATTTCCTTTTCATTAAGATATTTGGGTAAAGGGAGCTGAACAAGTATACCGTGGACGTTCTCATCATTGTTTAGGTCGTCTATCAGATCGATCAGTTCTTTCTGAGTTATCGATTCGGGAAGTTTGTGACTAAAGCTTTTGATCCCTATCTCGTCGCATGTTTTTTCTTTAGACGAAACATATTTCTTGGAAGCCGGATTCTCTCCTACCAGTACAACAGCCAGTCCGGGACTAATCCCTTTAGACTTCAATTCATCGATCTCGCTTTTTAGTTTTGCCCTGATATCTGCTGCCACTTTTTTGCCGTCAATTAATTGAGCTGCCATTGTTCCTCCTTTATTTCAGTGAATAGTATTTAGTGAATAGTCGTTAGTAATCATTCACTATTCACTATTCTCTATTCACTATTCACTATTCACTCTCTCTTCTTAATCAGTTCGAGCAATTCTTCCCTTGTTGACTGCTTACTCCTGAATATTCCCCTCACTGCAGATGTCACTGTCCTTGTCCCGGATTTTTTCAACCCTCTCATGCTCAAACAGAGATGCTCTGCATCGATTATCACCATTGCACCCTTAGGCTTTAATTTTGTCATGAGCATATCCGCAAGCTGCGCCGTCAGACGCTCCTGAACCTGAGGTCTTTTAGCCAGAATCTCCACGGCCTTTGCAAGCTCTCCGATTCCGGCTATTTTGCCGGCACTCGGTATATATGCTACATGTGCCCTGCCTATAAACGGTAAGAGATGGTGTTCGCATACGGAATAGAAGGGGATGTCTTTTAAAAGTACCATCTCCTCGTGACTTTCGCCTTCGATATGTTTGAGTATTTCCTCCGTCGGTGTCTCAAGGCCGGAGAATATCTCCTCATACATTTTTGCAACTCGTGAAGGTGTATCCTTAAGGCCTGACCTTTCGGGGTCTTCTCCTATCCCCTCAAGTATAAGTCTTACACCTTTTTCAATCTTTTTGATATTCAGAGAACTACCTCTTTGTTTTCCAATTTAGATTTTAAAAATTTGATATTTTAAGATAGTAAAAGATTTCTAAAGATAACCTACATAAGTGCCTGCTGGTATTGTAACATCTTTGACCTTGAATCAAGATAGACATCCAGTATCTCCGTTACAAGATATTGACCTTTTCCGAAGTCTTCTATTTCATTGTACACGGTTCTCAGTAGCTCCATAGCTTCCATTTCTTTTCCTGAATAATGCAGCGCAATTGCCTTGCATACCGCAACACCGAGCTTTTCTTCATCACCCAGTCTGATCAGATAACTTTCGGCCTTTCTCAAGAAATTCCATGCAGTTGTAAGATTTCTGCTTTTCACATGAATACGCGCTATCTCGAGACATGCGAGTCCGACACCCCGGACGTCGGCGGTTCCCTCAAAAAAGAATTCCGCCTTCTTAAACTCATTGAGTGCTTGTTTCTCGTCTTTCTTGCCGAGATAAAATATACGCCCTCTTAGCAGATGTCCGTAACCAAGATAAAGATTGAGCGAAGGTTTCTTGCTTGTCTTTACCAGATCGAAAAGCCTATCGAGCAGTTCCATCGCCTTGCTGATATTATTCTTGGAAAGATTGTTCTTGGCAAAGTTTACGAGTACCTTGCATTTAAGGGTCGGGTCATCTACATAGACAGCACTTATGAAAGCCGATTCCGCCTCTTTATATTGTCCATTATTACTAAGAATTATCCCCTTCATATTCATCAGGGTAGACCAGCGAATAGGGTCTTTCTGCCGGTCAACAGTCTCTAATAATTTTTCTATCGAACCTAAATCGAGATTCATAAAAAACATTATGCGTTAGACAACCGATTTTTGTCAATCCGTCCTCCGATGGGTGTGCACAAATTTATTGGTAAAAGCACCTTGCTGTCAATAATTCCCCCTTTGGCAAAGACCTTGCTGTCAATAATTCCCCCTTTGGCAAAGGGGGATGTAGGGGGATTTTATGATAGTAATTTTTTCTTAAAATCTCCCCCCGCCCCTCTTTTCCAAAGAGGGGGTTTCAAAATACCAACTTTTTTGTCGCAGACCCTTGTCCGATTGACAGTTTCGGATTTTTTCTGTTATCGTTTTAGTGATGAAAAAATATGTTTTTTCCCTGTTTTTCCTTATTATCTTCCTTGTTGATTCTACCTATGGATTTGATGTAAAAGGTCTCCAGCCGGTTATACCGTACGGGGTATTTTCAACATTCAGTGCCAACAGCCTGCAGAAAGGGAAATCTGCCTTTGAAGTCAGTGCCGAAAGATCCGTTGACCCCGACTTTTACAGATATTTATTTCAATACGCATACGGGATAACCGATAAAATAGAATTTATTACCACCATTCCCTATGCTGATCGGTGGAAGGATAAACAATCAGGTTTTGAAGATATTGCAGTAGGAATAAAACACAGGTTTTTTGACGAAGGTAAATATGGACCCTCCATAGCTTATATAATCAATGCCTCTGCATCCTCGGGAAGGGATGAGTTCAGTACGGACGGCGGAGTGGGTGCCGGTATCGTAGTAAGCAAAAGGGTCGGTCCCCTTAACGGGCATGCCGATATATTTTTTGAGAAGGCCGGTTCCGGAAAATCCAAGGACGAGATAAACTTTGCGTCAGGATTTGATTTTTCGGCTGCGCACAATTTCAAGATACTCGGAGAGATATATGGAAGGAAGAGCCATTATTCGAGTGATATCGATCAGCTTGAGGGGAGATTCGGTTACAGATTCGTCACGGTGGATTATATATTTACAACTATCGGTGCCGGCTTTGACTTTAAGAAGAGAAACCCCGAATATAGAATTTTATTTTCAATAGGCATGATATTACCGGTAGAGGAAAAACAGATAAAGACGATATACGAAGAAGATAGGTGAAAGGTTAATGTTTGATATCGGAATGCCGGAACTGATTGTTATATTTATAGTTGCGCTCCTCGTCTTCGGCCCGAAGAGATTACCGGAGTTGGGAAGAACCATTGGGAAGGGAATGGCCGAACTTAAGAAGGCGATGTACGGTGTCAAGGAACAGATGGATGCGGAGTTCAATAAAATAGAGCATCCGGCAGAAAAACCGACTGATAGAGAAACGACAAGCAATGAAAAGGCTGATAGGGAAGAAAGTAAATGATGCAGGCTATAGGATACATGATGCACGATCCACGATACAGGATAAAGAAAATCGTGCAGCGTGCATCATGAATCGTGAATCATGCATCCGGGTTAATAAGGGGTAAGATAATGGAAAATGAGAAAATGCCCCTTACCGAACATTTTGGCGAGCTAAGAAAGAGAATCGTTACTTCCTTAATTGCATTATCCATCACCTTCGGCGTTGCATTTAATTATTCCGAGGATATCTTTAAGGCCTTTATGTTTCCCTTAAAATACAGCCTTGCATTTTCTATAAAAGCTCCCTTTATCAATATTATTCACCACGAAAAAATATCAGGGGGCACGAAACTGGTATTTTTAAAACCTGCCGAGGCGTTCTGGGTTAATATTAAAGTTGCTTTCATTGTAGGATTGATCCTGGCTTTACCGGTAATTTTTCTCCAGTTATGGCGGTTTATTGCACCCGGACTTCTCCCAAAAGAAAAAAAATATGTATATCCGTTTATTATCGCGGCAACGACTCTTTTTTTGATAGGATCTTCTTTCTGTTTTTTTATAGTCCTGCCGTTTGCTATGGAGTTTCTTCTTACATATAAAGTTGGGGATTTTCTGATGCCTATGCTTTCCGTAGGTGAGTATATCGATTTTTGCCTTAAATTCATACTCGCCTTCGGGGCTATCTTTGAATTGCCTGTTGCAATAATCTTTGCTGCACGAATGGGGATCGTAACCCCGAAGACGCTGGCAAAAAACAGGAAGTATGCAATTTTAATAGCCTTTATCATTTCTGCAATCCTAACTCCGACACCCGACGCATTTAATCAAACCCTGATGGCTGTCCCTATGATAATTCTTTACGAAATAGGTATAATTATATCGAGGCTGTTTATAAAGAGAAATTAAAAATGCAAACCCTAAAAAGCAAAATTACAGTGACAGTGACAGTTAACAGTGTCAGTTTTTTACTGACACAGACACTATTCACTGACACTTCTTTTAAATGTGAGAAATGGCGACAATTAGTATAAGGGGAAAGAGTCTAAAGGCCGTTGCATACGATATAGCAGAGGGCTACATCGCAGTCAACCCGTTATTCCTTAAGCCTCTGGATGTGGAATCTCTTACAGGGTTATATCATGAGCTACTGAAATTTCAGGTCACGATCAGAGGGGAAAAAATATCTTATAATGATATGGATGCGGTAAGATGGAGGAATGTGAGGCTGCAGAGACTGCATTCCGCCTCGATGATACTCAAGAACTTTGCGAGAGAGCGCAGGATAATAATTGTATAATATTTATAGTATTGAGGAATGGATGTATGAAAGAAAAACTTCAGAATTTCCGGGTTCCCGGTATTTGGTTTATAGGGTAATATAGCGTGGAACTGCTCGATGACATTAAGGCAGCAAAGGATGTAATCAATGCCCTCATGAAAGCCAAAAAGGCATTCAGGATGTATCCTGAAAATAATCCGATGTATGCAAAGACGATAGAGGATACCTATGCAAAATTCGGCAGTTTCTTCGACTATAGGGACGACCTGACCCTTAAGATTAAGCAGAATGAGATATTCTGTGATACCGAACAGGTATATTTCAATCAGCAAAAAGAGGATAATCTCGCACTTTTTTTCTTTAAGGACGGATTAAGAGAAATAAGTTTCAAAAAGGGATTTTCTATCCAGGAGCTTGAGGAATTCTTGAAAATCCTCACGGTCGATTATGACAGAGAAGTTCTTGACGACGATGTTGTTACGCTCTTATGGGAGAGAGATTTTCATAATATCAGATATGTTGTCGACGAGGCATTTCTCGTGGAAGACGAAGACTATGAGGTCGAGGCGGTAAGAGAGGTGAAGGATAAGGCAGTTGAAACCGACGAATTGACCAGAGCCTACGAAGACGCCTTTAAAGAGGAAGGTGTTAAGGATATTTCCATAGTACCTTTATCCGATAAGGATCTGCATATGCTTGTTAAGGAACTCGAAAAAAATAATTATAATAAGATGGATAAGCTCCTTACAATCATCTTTGAGATGCTTTATCAGGCAGATAGTAAAGGCGACTATGAAGATGTTGTCCATTTTCTTAACGATGCAATTGAATACTCTATGAAACATGGAGATCTGGAAACGACAACAAATATAATAAAGAGGACAAAGGAGACCGTTGATGACCCTGCTATATCCGGCGAGGCTAAAAAATATCTAAATTTAGTCTTTTCGTTTTTGGGTTCCGATACGGCTATAAAATTACTCGGAGAGTTCCTCGACAGCGGAATCGAGATCGAAGATAGAATTTTTGCCGATTACCTAAAGTTCCTCGACAAGAATGCAATCCAGCCCTTCATAACGATACTCGGTGAGCTTAAGAGTATTCCCGCAAGAAAGAATGTTATTAACGCCTTGATCGCACTCGGTAAGAAGGACATACAGAGCCTTGCGAAAGGGTTATATGATTCGAGATGGTATGTTGTCAGAAATATAATATACATTATCGGGAAAATAGGCGACAAGAAGGCAGTGGAATATCTACTCAAGACGGTCAACCACGGCGATATAAGAGTTAGGAAAGAGGTAATCAAGGCACTCGGCGAGCTCGGCACCCAGAATGTTTTGCAGACACTGAGAGACTGTCTCGACGATTCTGATTGGCAGGTAAGAACTTCCGCTGCGAGGGCACTCGGTAATGTCCGTTCTGCGGCTGCCAAGAGCATAATACTCAGGAAGGTGTTGGATCAGGATTTCAGAAAGAATGATTTTAATGAAAAGAAGGAGTTCTACGAGATTCTGTCTCACTGGAAGGATAACGATGTAGTCGAGTTCCTTATGAAAACGCTGAAAAGCAGATCATTTTTCAACAGAGCGACAAATGACGAGAACAGGGCATGTGCTGCCTACTGTCTCGGATTGATGGGCAATAAAGATGCATTACCCCTGCTGTATAAGGCAAGGGAATCCAACAATAAACTTTTAAGGGAATATTCGTATACTGCAATCAAAAGGATAGAGCATGAACAGTAAAGAAGAAGTCTTTGCCGGTGCAAAGGATATAATAAACCAGCTTGCGGTTATTATAAGAACGGCGGCTATTCATGATCCCGGCAATATTGCAGTAACATCTGCAATAGACCGATTTATTGCGATTGTAAACCCGTTAATAACTTCGGAAGGGGAGGTGGTACTCGAACTCAGAGGCGAATTTTTCTATCTGGGCGAGGCAAGAATAAGATATTCGTTAGAGTATCTGCCGAATTTTGATTTTCTCATCAGAGAATTTAAGAAAAGAGAGATGGGAAGTATCGTCTTCAAGGATGTTCTGAAGGCCGAAGATATGCAAAGTTTTTTAAAAGTATTCATATCGTCCGTCTTTTCTTCAAGCCCGTTTGAAGCGATTACCGAAGGTATGAATGATATTGATAATTTAAGCGTCGGAAAATTGAGAAAGATAAGAGAAGAAAAGGTAGAAGGCGAGGTAGATATCCGCAAGGTTGTAAAGAAATCCTATTTTAATGCCGTCTCATATACGAGAGGAGTTATAAATAAGATAAAATCCGGGGAAAAGGTAAGCATAAAAAAGGCCAAAAGAGTAGTTGAATCGATGGTCGATATGATCCTCGAAGAAGAGCAACTTCTCCTCGGTATGACGGCTATTAAGGACTATGATGAATATACCTATCACCATTCCGTTAATGTCAGCATATTGTCTATTGCTCTCGGACAGAGACTCGGTCTAAACAAAAAGACTTTAACGGAACTCGGTCTGGTCGCATTATTCCACGATATGGGTAAGATAGAGATACCGAACGAAATACTGAATAAGCCTGCCAGTTTTACCGATGACGAATGGAACACAATGAAAAGGCATCCGTTCTGGGGTGTGAGGGCGATTCTCAGGCTCAGAGGATTTGATTCTACGTCAATCAGGGCTGCTATTGTTGCCTTCGAACATCACATAAACTATGACCATTCGGGGTATCCTGGAACAAAGAAACCTTTGGACCTGGATTTTTATTCAAAGATTATTAGTCTTGCAGATCAGTATGACGGTATGACGTCTTCAAGGGTATATTCACGAATCCCGATGCCGCCCGACAGGGCTCTAAGCCTTATGATGGAGAGGGCAGGGACGCAGCTCGATCCGATACTTTTTAAATTCTTTATTAATATGATCGGGGTTTTCCCCGTCGGTACGCTTGTTATGCTCGATACAAAAGAACTCGGACTTGTTTATCAAAGCGACGCAATGTTTCTTGATAGACCGAAGGTTCTCGTTATTATCAACAACAAAGGAGAAAAGGTGGACGGCTATATTGTCGACCTTACGGAAAAAGACACTAACGGTAAGCATCTGAGAACCATTATCAAGACCATGGACTCTAACAAGTACAAGATCAATCTTGCGGAGTATCTGCTTTAAGATGAAAAAATCATTCGGGTATCAATCTCGGCATATCTTTGGAACTTGAGAGTATGATCGTTGTTTCTTCATCAAAGACTCCGGTTTTTTCGAGGCCATTTTTTTCCTGAAACTGCATCAATGCCTTCTTTGTCTTGGGCCCTAATTCCCCTGTAATCGGCTGGTCGTACAGTCCGAGTCTTTTAAGTTCTTTCTGAAGCATTGTAATCTTATCACCCGTACGGTATCTGTCCTTATAAAGCAGAGCGATTCCCGTAACGGAATTTTTAAATGTTTTTATAGGCAGGATATTTTTCCCATCATGAGGGTCTATGAGCATCGCATCGTTTCCGACGACCCATCTCAGAACGGCACATTTTGAAAATCCCCCCTTCCCTCCTTTATCCTGTTTCATATAAAGAATACATGGCATATCGAATCTTATTGCCGTATCGAGATCGCTTCCAGTCTTATAGATAGAGTAACCTCTTTTTTCGACGTCTTTGTTTATATCGGTATTGCCCTGCAGTCCCTGTTCTCCCCATATATTAAGCAGATTTAAGATGCATGCAGTCTCCGAGAGTTCTCCCTTCGAGACCATATATATTCCATCTTTTATGAAAAATTCTCCTTCTGTCCTGATATTTTTTAATATGCTGCTTATCTTATCAAGATAGTTTTCTTCGTAGTGTATGTTACTGTATACGGCTATGATAACAAGGATAAAAGTTGCAATACCCGCAATTATCGGTTTGATCAGAGAATCATCTTTGCCAATATTTTTTTTATCGGGATAAGAATGATATCCGAGGTCTCTGACGGCATTTTTTATTGCATTGATGTCTAACCTCTTTTTACCGTCGGAGTATGAGAGCAGGAGCGCTCTGTCGCAGGCAAGGTTAATCAACCGCGGAATTCCTGCACTGTACTTGTGAATAAGTTTTGCACCCCTGACGGGAAAGGTTACCATCCCTCCGCCTGCAATCTTTAACCGGTGATTTATGTATATGATCGTATCATTAAGGTCGAGTGGTTCCAGATGGTATCTGACCGCAATCCTCTGATCAAGTTGCCTCAAGGGATCGCTTGAGACGATGATCTTCAGTTCAGGCTGACCGACAAGGATTACCTGAAGGAGTTTTTTAGTATTGGTTTCAAGATTTGACAGTAACCTTATGAACTCAAGACATTCAATACTTAACTCCTGTGCTTCATCTATTAAGAGGACGGCCTTTTCATTTCTTGAATAACATTCAAGGAGAAAATTGTTGAGTGCATCGAGATGGTCTTTCTGTGTATCCTCGGTGCATACTACACCAAAGTCGTGATTTATAAGCTTTAGCAGTTCAAGAGGATCTACCATCGGATTGATTATAAGCGAGGTATGGGTTGTGGAAGGGAGGTTATCGAGAAGATATCTTATTAAGGTTGTTTTACCGGAGCCGACCTCCCCTGTCAGCATCACAAACCCTTTCCCCTCCGATATGCCGAAATTCAGATGGGCAAGGGCATCCTCATGTCTCTTGCTCATATAAAGAAATCTGGGGTCCGGTGTGACGCCAAAGGGGTCTTCTCTAAATCCGAAAAATTTATTGTATATCAAACCTACTTATGCTCCTCATCTTTTTTATCTTCCTTGCCTTTTTCTTCTTTGATGGTCACATCTCTCGCAAAGTCAGGGCATCGTATATCTTTGCCGCATATCGAGAACTTTTTCTGACAGGTTTCACGCCACGCACAGACTGCACAGATTTCCATCCCTATCGCCTCCTTCTAATAAAATCTGTAGAAATCTCCTCTGAAATAGCTGCTCAACACCTTCTCTATGTTATTCGTGATGTTATCCTTTGCATTTATTATAAAGATTTTATTCCATATCCGAAAGAGTTCTTTTTCCATCCTCATGACCTGCGGGGGAGATGGAAATCTTTTTTTAAGTTCTTCCTCGAACATGGGCACGATCTTATCCTTCATCCTTAATTCCGTATCCATAAAAAATATAGAGATATCGGGCGAGAGATCGAAGACCCTATCAAAAAATCCTGTGATCTCACTCTGATAAATCTGCTTTGGAGGAGAGGACTTTACCTCCATGTATAAAATTGAACCGTCTATCTTGGCTATAAGATCATAATCACCCCCGACCTTCGGTCTCTTGAATTTTACCCCCCAGGTTGCCTCTACAATAAACTCCCGCTTGAATATCTCACAGAGGAACCACTCAAGCGTTTCACCGAAACTTTTTATGGGTCTTTTTCTAAGCCTGAACCTCTGACGGCCTGCGGTTTCGATCAATTTTATAGATTTGAGAAAATCAATATATAAACCCGTTACTTCGGAGGTTGCATATTTTGCAACCTGTTCTTTTATGAAAGATTCCTGATGTTTTATTACATCCCTGATAAAAAGCCTGAAAGAATATCTCCGGAGCATTTCATAGTAATCGTTCAAGGATTTTTTTGAGGGAATAACAAGATCGTCCGATGGCTCCTTTTTATAAATTCTGAATCCCCTATGTCTTAGAATTACATCAAGCGGCGGTATAAGTTCGGCTAAGGTCTTTCTCAGCCTCTTTATCTCATCACGAAGTGCCTGAATTTCTTCATTGTCTTCAGCCATCTACCCCTTATCTGAAACAAACTTGAGCGATACTCGCCTGTGGCGGGGGCCGTCGAATTCGCAGAAATAAATAGCCTGCCAGGTTCCAAGGACAAGCCTGCCCTCATCGATAATAACAAACTGGGACGCCCCTACAATGCTCGATTTTATATGAGCGTCTGCATTACCTTCTCTATGGGAATAGTTCATTTCGTGTGGTATGAGCCTGCTAAATGTGTTTTGTATATCACGCTGAACAGACGGGTCTGCTCCTTCGTTTATCGTTATCCCTGCCGTCGTGTGGGGAATGTATATATAGCATATTCCGCTGACAACACCCGCCTCTTTGATGACCTCCTGAATTTTATCGCTTATGTCAATGAATTCGGTCCTCTGTTTGCTTCTTACATTTATATATCTGATCACTTAGCCTCCAATAAAATCATCAATAACTAAATCACAAGTTCCAAACTGTTTGACTATTGGAATTTATTTGGTTATTGATGCTTGATAATTGATTATTCTCCTTTTGTTATAATTATACCTGAAATTGAGGTTTAAAAAAATATGTTAAATTACCATAAAACATGGCGGCTTATCAACTCCGGTGCATACAGTGCATCATACAACATGGCACTCGACGAGGCAATTGCAATTTCTGTCAGAAAAAACGATTCACCGCCGACGCTGAGGCTCTATTCATGGGATAAACAGTCCGTTACCCTTGGATGTTTTCAGAAACTCGGGGATATAAATATAGAATACTGCCGGAACAGGGGCATACCTATTGTGCGAAGACCGACAGGTGGAAGGGCAATACTCCATAAAAACGAGCTTACCTATAGTTTTTCCGTAAGAACAGACAATGAGATTTTTTCAAAAGGTCTTCTCGACAGCTATAAAAAAATAAGTCTGGCGTTTAATCTTGCATTCAGGAAGATCGGTGTACTTGCCGAGTCAAAAAAAGTGAGGGAAAGGGGCGAAGTTCTTACAAGAAGTCCTTTATGTTTCCAGTCAAGTTCATTTGGAGAGATTCTTATAGGTAATAAAAAGATTGTCGGCTCTGCACAGAAGCGATGGCCTGACGGACTGTTGCAGCAGGGATCAATCCCATATGTTATCAAAGAATCCGAGGTAGCGAATATCTTTAGACTTCGGCCGTCTCAGGGCAAAAAAGAGATGATTGGACTGAAAGATGTAGTTTCTGATTTCAGCGATGAAAGATTTAGAGCGGCTATAAGAATATCATTCGAGGAAACATTTAATATAGAGTTTATTTCCGGTCTTCCTTCTCAGGATGAGGAGGTTCATGCCATGAAGCTTGAGTGTGAGAAGTATCAGGTATTCCAGTGGAACCTTCGACTATAGTCTCCATTTTTTCAGGTGTCTCGGAAGGCTTAACCTCGGTAGAGAAATAATAGCTGAATGTTATGGCCAGGATAACGAGTCCTAAATAGCTTTGGACGATATAAGAAAAAAGTTGATACGGAATGGCTATTATGGTGCCTACTATCGGAATAAGGTTAAACGGAGCACCAAAAAGAATTAGCAGAAAACTTATAAGGATATAACCTCCGAAAACAATGCAGTAAAGCCACAATGCCGAGAGATGGCGATAGAGATATTTTATCGTCTCTTTTGTAGCCCTTAAAGGTCCTGCATCCTTAAAAACAATGGCTGCCGTGCCGTATAAAGTAAGTGCAATTGTGCAGACAATAAGGATAAGCCCTACGCAGAGTAGTAGCAGCGCGAAAAATATTCCAAGAAAGAGTGCAAGGGTTGCTCCATATTCTTTTGCTATGGATATAATAGCTGCTGCCCCGCCTCCGAATACACCGAGGACAAAGGCTACGACTATAAATATTGCACCGATTATTGCCGTAAAGCCGACAAGCGGGAAGAAAAGCCTCTTGCCGTCCGAAAAGAATGTGTTCAGGTTAAATCTGAGACTATGCTCTCTAACAATCCTACTTATCAGACCGGCAGAACCACCAAAGGCATATATCCCTATAGATGCGACAACAAGCAGATATACGAAAAAGCTGACCAGAAGCACAAGGATTAATCCAAGATACCTCGATATTATTTCCGAAGGTTCTCTCATTGTTGCAAGAAGATCCTTCATCTGGCTTATCTCCGTAAGATCGATTCCGAACATTACAAAGGCAACGGCAAGCGGAATTCCAATAAAGACAAAGAAACTTACGCAGCCTATAATCATCACTCCGAACTCTCCAATTGTAATAAGCACCGATTCGCCGAGGGCCTGAAGATTATAGCCGCCTTCAAGGGCAAAAACAATAGGCAATTCTAAGTCTTTCGCTGAGTGCTGAAAGCTGAATGCTGAATGCTCAATAGATAAAAGAATTCCTTTTACAATATTTCTTATTCCTTCGTTTGATACCTCGATTCCCGATAATGGATCTCTTGAATGAATATCGTAGCCCGCAGACACGAGGATCATATCAGGTGCAAATTTTTTAACAAGATTGGGCAGTACATTGTTATATGCAAGAAAGTATTCTTTATCTCCCGAACCATAACTCATAGGAATGTTGTATGTAAAATCTTTGCCTTTACCTCTGCCTTTTTCCAATTCGCTACCAGTCCCGGGATAATGAGGATACTGATGCGTACTGAAGTAAAAAACAGTATCGTCTTCTTCAAACATATGCTGCGTTCCGTTACCGTGATGGACATCAAAATCAATAATAAATATCTTTTCATACCCTATCTTCTGAGCATACCTTGCACCGGCAGCAATATTATTGAATATACAGAACCCCATTGCCCTGTTTGCTTCGGCGTGATGGCCCGGAGGTCTTACTGCACAGAATGCCCTTTCTATCCCTCCGCTCCTGCATCTGTTAACAGCCTCCATTACTGAACCTGCTGCATACAACGCGGCCTCGAGACTGTTTTCCGATATATAAGTATCGGGGTCGGCATATCCAGGTCCGGATTTTTTTATCCTTTCGACGTATTCATGGGTATGTACAGCCTCTATGTCTTTAAAATCGGCTTTTATAGGTTTTATATATATGAGCCTATCCCATATATCGGAAGACCTGAGTTTATCTACAATAGCAATAAGTCTTTCTTTACATTCAGGATGCCACTCCGGAGTTTCGTGTTGCAGAAATATATCATCATATAAAAAACCGACTTTTTTCATCGTTAAATTTTAACAGAATCCTAAAACCCTTTCCTCATTTTTGTATATGATCGCGTCAAAATCCCGTCATGTAATGTCATTCCCGAATATAATACTTAAATTCTACTCCCCGAGGTATGCCTTTTTGATCTGTTCGTTATTCAGAAGCTCTCTCCCAATTCCTTGCAGGGTGATGGTCCCATTCTCGAGTACATACCCGATGTTCGAAAGGTTAAGTGCTGCATGTGCATTCTGTTCGACGAGAAGTACAGTGACGCCGCTCTGATTTATATCCCGTATGGCCTTGAATATCTTTGAGACGATCAACGGCGCAAGACCTAATGAAGGCTCATCGAGCAGAAGCAGTTTCGGCTCCGACATCAGTGCCCTCGATATTGCAAGCATCTGCTGTTCGCCTCCGCTTAACGTCCCTCCTAATTGCTTCCATCGTTCCTTCAATACAGGAAACATCCCATGGACCTTATCCAATTGCGCTATCACCCCCCCTGCCCCCCCCTTGCTAAGGGGGGGATTTGGGGGGGTGGTCTTTAGCCTCCTCGGTATTGTATATGCTCCCATCTCAAGGTTTTCTCTAACCGTGAGTTTCGGGAATATCCTTCTACCCTCGGGCACATGGCTTATTCCCATTTCAACAATCCTGTGCGGAGGTGCATCGGTAATATTTTTCCCCATAAAAGAGATGCTTCCTCCGGTAGGCCTCAATATGCCTGATATCGTCATAAGGGTTGTGGATTTCCCTGCACCGTTGCTGCCGATAAGGCAGACTATTTCGCCCTGATCTATCTTCAGGCTAATACCCTTCAATGCCTCGATAGGACCGTAGGATGTTCTTATGTCTTTTAGTTCAAGCATTGCTTATTTTACCAACTTCCGTTGACCTTTTGGGATAAGCGGTTAAGACTCGACAAAGTCTATAGTATAAGGCTCTATCTTTTCCTTTGAATGTTTTTTGTGATATCTGATTATCGCCCTTGCAATTAGAGAAAATTTATCACCGGGCAAGGTATAAGGGATTATTAGAACTCCGTAATGCTTGCGGTGCTCATTAAAAAACCGAACGGTAAGCCTTATAAAATCATTTCTGTTTCTGGTTATAAGGCATCTGCCTTCCGATACCGATGCACGCTTACGGCGTCTATGCCCTGTCCCCTCAGAATCTCTGCAATCTTTGGACTGATGTCCTCGTCCAGATAATATTTCAACGATTATCCCTTAGCAAGAATGGGGTATCTCCTGCGAACCTGTTCACCGGTCAATTCCTCATTCTGCTTTATGAGATTATCAATTTCTCCTGAATATAGTGAGTAATAGCCGAGAGCGGCCCTTAGTTGCTGTTCCTTAAGCCAGTGATAGGCAATACAAAGTCGCTTAAAATCCTTGATAACACTTTTGTAAGTTGCAATAACCTCCCAAACCTCTATCCCTGTGCCTGCAATACGCGCCCTTCTGCCTGTAGTCCCCTCTGTAAAAACAATTCCGGGACATCTCTGCATCCTTACTGCTTCTTCAAGCAATTCATTTGCTACCGTTGAAAACTCCTTACCCGTTTCTCTGGCGATTTGTTCCACTTCTTTAAATGTCTTTTCCTGAATCCTAATGCTTTTTTGAACCGTCGGCATAATTTTCACCTTACCTTTGATATGGGATACACTGTATTACGTTATATTACATTGATGGCGAGTTAATGTCAATCTTATAGGTAATAAAAATTATGAATTCATGGATATTCCTGATAATTTTTTGTAATTTTTGTGTACGCCCGGTATGGGCGTGAACTTATGGGATGTGATTCCCCTGTACGAGAACCGAACCATGAATCTTTCTAAAACTCTCTCTACGAATTGTGGTTTGGGCAATGAGTTTCTACAAAGACAGGGTCTTACTTCTATACGAACACTGTGGATAGGGGAGGGACGGTTAAACACCGTCCTTTATCCGATTATGTATTACTTTGTTATTGTTTCTACGATGGAGATGTCTTTTTTTATCCACTCATTTACTATTGTTGCAATCTCGACGCCTTTTTTCTTTGAGAATTTTTTTAGCACTTCCATCATGTCAGGCTCGATGTAAATAGGTAGATACAATTTTGCATCTGGGCGATAAAACTTGCCTCTTTCGCCTTTTGAAAAATCGTATTCTTTTTTCATTTGTTTTCCTCCTTATACTGTTTTGACTCTATTCTGGTTGCCTTACGGGCTGAAATAATTCTAATTCTGCAAGAGTCGGCGGCCAACTGCTGGAAAGTATGTACCACAACCAGCAAGATGCCGTTTTTGTCTATTCCAATTGTAGCCCATCTGTCTTCATGTTCGCTATGCTCGGTGTCAAAGACGCTTATCATTCTTGGATCAAGAAAAGTAGTAGATGCATCCTCAAAAGTAATCCCATGTTTTTTTCGATTTGCTTTCGCCTTATTTTGATCCCAATCGAAATAATAACGCAACACTTTAACTCCTTAATATGTATTATACACATAACGAGTTTGTAGAAAAAGTCATTTTAAAATAGGATACTCTTTATCCGGCAAAGATGGAATTATGTCTCTGTTGGAGATTTCCGTGAAACGCCCATTGCGGATCCGCAAGCCGTGTGGTGTGGGGAGGGACGGTTAATCACCGTCCCTTACCCGATTCAACCGTCTCATCAGTCCATTCAGTTTCATGTTTTGCCTCAATAGCGCCAAGCATCATCCAGCAGAGAATCTTTGTTATGTGCTTAAGCCAAGTGGCTCTCTGCGAGTCTGTTAAGTGATTTGCTTCTTTCGGGTCTTCAGCGTTAAGACGAATAAGCTTGTCAATCATCTTTCGATCAATTGAGAGCGTATGTGCAACCTGATTTCGAAGAGTGTTCAGAATGTCGATACTTGGCATGAAAAGTGGATCGGCAGGGAACCCAAGTAAGTGCACAAGAGTTTGTTTCTGTTTAAACGTAAATCGCTCATTTTCTATAATGCCTTCTGTTGGTGCAATAAGATCGATGTATTGATTAAACATAAACTCAATAATGAGATGGCACTTCAGAATAACGATATCAAGGTTTCGAGTTTTTGGAAGATTTGTTTTAAGAATTTGTTCGAGGTCACCTGACAGTTTTGCAACGCGTTCCTGCCGCTCCGCAACACTGACATAATCCGTTGCATTCATTCCGACAGCGATTCCTCGGCTGCGAAATTCTTCGGCTTCCCGCATTGTCGGCCGCTTATGTCTGGATCGATGGAAGAGATATGGATATGGGGGTCAATTCTTTCATAATGACAAACATAATGACAAACCCTTCTCAACGCAATCCAATAATTCTCTGAGTTTCCTATCTTTCTGCAACTTTTCCAGCAACCGTTTTCTCCCTTGGCTCACCGTGCTGTAGTGTACATCAAATATCCTACCGATTTCTACCCCTTTGATCCCTCCAATTCTATAAAGCACATCCATCGTCAACTGCCTTAAGCCTCCTTTTTGTGTCTTTATTTCTTCCAAGTTCTTCCCCGTCTCTTTTTCTATTGGCCTTATTATTTCTTCTTTTGCACGATATCTCTGCACCTCCTTAAGAGCGTTACATGGTAAGCTGCTCCGTGATATTGTATCTTCAATAGTCTCGCCATAAAAGTTTATATCGTGTAAACTTTATTTTGTCACGATGAACGATGAATGGATTGACCCCTTTTTGTTTTTCTATCTCTGGTCGCCTAGAAAAAGTAGAAAAAGGGGACAGGTAACATTACGAAATCTCATAGCAGATAAGGAGAGAACCAACTATGTGGGCTAAACAAGGAAGCAAATACAAAACGACTCGAAACAAATTCTAATACTTAAAGAAAACTCCGATGTATTGATACAGGTCTCAATGAAATTGTTAAAAAGGGGAGATGAAAATGTTAGCAAGTAGAACGAGAACGA
>JACQXD010000178.1 GCA_016208875.1 Nitrospirota bacterium | reverse complement strand
TTATAAAAATCTTCAACATGACAAACGCAATTATATAAGTTGTCCCTCCGAACCACAGGACTGCGGTGAACCCTATCTCGATCGCAAGCATTATCGCCAGGATCGGCGCAATGACCGAAAAGCATCCGTTTATCGCCCATGCCCATGGTATCAATCGAGGTTCTTTCTCTCCGAGTATCCTGAGCCCGAGAGGGAACGGGATACCCATAAAAATTCCAACAGGCAGCAGAATCAAAAATATCAATATCATCCTCGGATACAATGGGTGTGAGGCTATCCGGCTTGATATGAAAGGAGCAATAAAGCTGAACGTAATGACTACAAACGAAATAAGGATCGGTATGTATGGACTCCTCATTTTTGGAAATCTCTGGCTCAAAAAGCTGCCTATTGCCGAGGTTATGAGGATTGAGGTTATAACCAGAGAAATTGCATATGACGGATTTCCGATAGGCAGTATCATCATCTGAATCAATGGTATTTCTATGAACATAAATCCTATGCCGAGGAGGGCAAAATAGGGAAGAAAACCGACTTTAAGTTTAACTTTAAGTAATGCAGAAATCGGGGCAAATATGATAATAACGCTGAGAACCGATACCTGAATAAATACAGCTATGAGAAGATAGCCTTCCTCTATAAAATATTGCCACTTCCGTCCCATAATCTCATAAATTGGTTTAATGTTTTTAATCCTCAGAAAATAGTTAAAGAAAGGCTTTATGTCATAGACAGGCTTTATATCAAAGATATAATTATTAATAAATGGCTGTTCCGATTCAGGGGTGAGGAGGTTTTTGAATGCTGAACAGTATTCATCCGAAGGCATCTTCACGTAAATATTCGTTTCGTCTTGCTTAATGTCCGGATAATACACAAGGTCGAAACGCCTTTCCCGTGAAAATCTTTTGATCTTCTCCACGTCTTTGGGAAACAGTTCGGACTTTTTGACAAGGATGCTTATAGTACCCCAGCTTCGGATCGCTGCGATGTGTTTCCCGACTTCCTTTATTCCCATATCTTTCATTGCGGCGATAATTGTATTCAAGAGTCTCAGTTCTATCCTCGGAGGCGGGAGTATAAAGAGGGTGATGCTAAGGAATCCATCCGGCTTTAAGTGATTTAGATACTCTTTAAATGCCTCGACAGTGAACCTGTAATCTTCGGATATTCCGAATGAGGCCGACGTGGAAGTACCGGTTAAAGGGATATCAATAATATCGAACCGTTCTTTTTTAGTCCGAAGCCATGACCTTCCGAGCCCCGAGAATGTATTCGTATTATAGATACCGCCTGAAAAGTCTCTGAATTCATCCGCGATTATTTTTATCAGGAGCGGGTCGGATTCGATCTTGATAAAAGTTTTCGAGCCATAGTATTCAGCCATCAGTGCCTGAAGCCCTCCCTTTGGTTCGATAATAAGCACATCCCCCCCCCATATCCCCCCCTTAGCAAGGGGGGGATATGGGGGGGGAGGATTGATAATCTTGTACGGCAGTGAGGATGGAAGGTATCCGAGAAATTCGAGGGACTTTTTATCACCTGCATAAGTTATTGCATTTACATCACCGCCGTCTATCGAAATACCTGTCTGTTCCGGCAAAGGTTCGAGATATTTGAGGCTTAGCCCGGGTGCAAACCTTACTGCCGGACTTTTGAAGATATCGAGCTGTGAGAATGGACTGAAGTATGTCTTCATACGTTCTGCACCGGGGAATTGAAGGGCGATCTGTAAACCCTTATACGGTGACATCCTCAACCCGATAATATCGGGACCCTTTACCAATATAAAAATATTTATTACTATCAGGATTGACGACATGGTCTTTATCCTCTTTCCACCCACTACAAATGAGCCCATTAAAGCTATTGACGAAAGGACGAAGACAATCATTTCGAGGGGAAGGATATACATCAGAAATAAAATTGTTATAGAACCGAGCCCTGCACCCGACAGGTCCGAGCCATAAATAATTCCGGATCTTTCACTCATATTCGAAAATGCCGTTCCTACGATTAACCCGGCAAAGAAGAACGGCATCGAGAGTGCGATGTAATACAGACTTATATAAAAAAGCTGCATGCGATCCCATGAAAGGCGTACAGGATCAAAGGGTATCCTGTTTGATGCGATATAACATAGCGAGATACTCACGCCGAGCAGCAGCCCGTAGATACCGATGTTGGAAAGATTTTTAAGTTTCGGATATACAGTGAGCAGCGTCCCGCTTACGCCGATACCGAGCATTGCTATGCTTATTACCATAAATGCAAAGTGATACCACAAGGATACGGAGAATATCCTCGTAAGAGTTATCTCGAATGCGAGGGCCGAGAATGAAGATAGGAATATGGCTATGAAGATTTTTCTTGACGGCATATCTTTCTAAAAATTATACCGGAAAGGTTTATGACATAAGCCTTTTCTTTAACTCC
>JACQXD010000177.1:1111-2449 GCA_016208875.1 Nitrospirota bacterium | reverse complement strand
GGATGTTTTTGGTTTTCGAGCGACAGCGGTTCATATGGGCCTACTCTCTTCTCCGTTCTACCCTTGGCCTACCAACAGAACGTTTTGGAAAACTACCGATGTAGCCTTCAATGAACTCCATTATCTCATTGTGACTGAAGTGCTTCTGTATCTTAATTCTATCGAAGTCAAGGCATAGATTAAATGCTCCGAAATCCCGCCAGAAATGCTCAAATGTAACGCCCTCCATTTCTGCAGTAGACCTGGGAAAGATTGCGCGAATGGTAAAATTTGCATTTGCAGGTATTCCATATATCTGACCTGGGTGATAACTATCTATTAGAATTTCAAGCCTATTCTTTGATTCAACGAATTCGAGATATCCGGATATATTATTAATCTTTCTACCTGTTTCGTTCTTACCCTCTATATAGAAGCCTGTAATTCTCCACTCAGGTTCGGAATAAATAGCAGTATCGCCACGGGTTCTTACCATTTCGCTGCGGGAGCTTAAGTTCAACCAATGTTCGCCAATAATTAGAACAACTCCATCTTTTGCAGCTAGAATATCTGGCACCTTTCCTGCTCTAACCCACCCCTTCAGTTTATAATCTGCGGCAAGCCGAGGAACAGTCTCTAGTACGGCGAGCTTCACATCCTTCGGATCGCTGAAGAACGACGACATCTTAGATAGGACCTTTGTCCTAAATGCCTTCAACTTCTCGGGGTGGTCCCCCTCGCGCACACCGCTATCAAGGTCGTGCACCTTTTTCTTTAGAGCCGCCTCTTCGATAACAACAGCAAAATGTGGTTTTCCACTCCGTACAGCAAAGTCGTACTCCAATTCAGTATAACTTAGGCCTGAATCTGGCTCGATCGAACCATATCGCCCCCCAAGTATTATCATGTAAATATCGGCGTCCGTAATCCAACGCTGAATTACCTCCCACTGGCTTCGATCGCCAGCGGTGAATAGCTCCATTCCCGCAGGAATATGTCCCGCCTTCAGGATGGCTTCGACAGCGGCCTGGCGCTCGGCCTTCAGGTCAGTGTATGTCGAAGATATGAAGATCTGAAGCTTCGAATTCATTTGTGAGCTGTCCAGCCTTCCAACATTTAATATACGAAATTCGCATTATTAAAAAGCTTGATATAAATTATAACACGTATAAAAAAAATATAAAATATTTAAGGGGTTCTATTTTCATTATTTCGTAATTAGTACTCAATAAACCCTCCACCTCTGGTGGAGGACCCGGATAGGTTCTACCGATACGGGGAAAAATAAATTAGGCTCTTCCTCCGGGAAAGTTCCGTAAGCTCGGGAGGAGGAAGAGCCTATGCACGAGTGGCAAAGTT
>JACQXD010000177.1:0-1065 GCA_016208875.1 Nitrospirota bacterium | reverse complement strand
TTAGTACTCAATAAACCCTCCACCTCTGGTGGAGGACCCGGATAGGTTCTACCGATACGGGGAAAAATAAATTAGGCTCTTCCTCCGGGAAAGTTCCGTAAGCTCGGGAGGAGGAAGAGCCTATGCACGAGTGGCAAAGTTTATCCCACGTGCGGTGGGATTGCAAGTACCACGTGGTCATTATCCCCAAGTACCGGAAAAGAAAGCTATATGGGGAAATAAAGAAGCGCGTGGGAGAAGTAATACGAGAGGTATGTCGGCAACGAGGGATTGGAATGATAGAAGGGCACTTGATGGCAGACCATATCCATATGTGTCTGAGCATACCTCCGAAACAAAGTGTGGCATTTGCCATAGGATTCATCAAAGGGAAAAGTGCAGTCCGAATCCATAGACAGGTTCTGGAAAACAAGCGAGTAACGGGGCTACATTTTTGGAGCCGAGGATATTGTGTGAGCACAGTAGGACTGGATGAAGAAACCATAAAAAGATACATCCGTGAACAAGAGGCCCTTGAAAAGAGTCGAGGGGAGTTCAATTTTGAAAAATAATTAAAAGATCTTGCGGAACTTTCCCAAGTCCGAGCCCCCCTCGGGGGGGGCTACCTGAGGCCACCCGCTCTGCGGGTGGAGCCTCACTAGAGAAGGCATTAAAAGCAATAACCGATGTAATCGATACTTATGGAATCGAAGCCCGAAGGCAAAATTGGTTATGCCTCCAAGCCGAAAAGAAGGGAGATAAGGATAAGGTAAAAAAGTATCAGGAAATTCAGGCTACCCTGTTAAAACGAATTCGCGACCTGCAAACAGTTAAACGAAAGAAAGACATTCTTATTCTGGCCAGGTCTGGTCATGGATCATTGATTAAATACGGGGACGTCCATGATAAGAAAAGTCAAGGGGAAAAACGGAGGTTTCCCCCGAGCTTCTGGAATATGGGCCTCCCGGCGGTTTATTTACCGCAATCTACCTTCGTCTGATCTTTTTATTCGGACTTAAGGGTCGACGTGATCGATCACGCGACCAGACATCCATTTGCTGTTCCAAGGTCTGATAGGGTTTACTT
>JACQXD010000097.1 GCA_016208875.1 Nitrospirota bacterium | reverse complement strand
AATAAATAAATTTTCAATAAATCTCCCCTAACCCCTCTTTGCCAAAGAGGGGATCAGAAGGATTCCCGACAAGCGGGAATGACAAAGTACGATTTATTTTTTTGATACCCCGCCGTCTCTGCGGCGGGGAGGTTCATTTTACTTTTTACATTTCAAATATAATCCTCGCATCCAGTGCCGTTGCCCCTTTCTCCATAACCACCAGTGGATTTATATCGAGCTCGCGTACAACAGGAAAATCCGTAACAAAGCTCGATAGCCTTAATATTCCATCAACTATCGAACCGATATCAACAGGCCTCTCTCCTCTCGCACCCTTCAGAAGTGCGGAGGTCTTTATTTCTTCTATCATCGATAACGCCTCTCTTCCGGTAACGGGTGCTATCCTGAAAGAGACATCTTTTAAAACCTCGACATAAATACCTCCCATGCCGAACATTATCATATGGCCGAATGTCCTATCATAGGTGACACCGAGTATTACCTCTTTCCCCGACTTAACCATCTCATAAATCATCACCCCGTCTATGAATGCATCCGGCATCAGTCTCTTTACATTGGATGTTATTTCGATAAAGGCATCCCCTGCCTCTTTCTTAGAGTTTATTTTAAGTTTAACTCCACCGACATCCGTCTTATGAAGTATATCCGGAGATGAAATCTTCATTACAACCGGAAAGCCTATCTTCGACGCTATTAAAGATGCCTCTTTTGATGTCCTGGCTAATGTCCTTTGAGGAAAGTCGAAACCATACCGAGAGAGGATATTCATCGCATTATCTTCAATCACCCGAAAAATTCCTTTTTGCAGAAACCCATCGATATAGGCCTTTGTATTCTCCTTATTTGACGAATAAAATTGTAGCTGTTCCTCTCCGGCATTCTTCCATAAATTATAATCGCTGAGCCTTTTGAATGCATTTACTGCCGTCTCCGGGTATGAATAATTAGGGATAGAATTCGATTTAAGTCTCTCCACTGATTCCTTTACCCTCATCTCTCCCATGAAAGATGTGATTATCGGTTTATCCGTTGCCTTCGATGCATTAATAATTATCTCTGCCGTGTTTTCTACATCCACCATTGCCTGCGGTGTAAGGATCACGATAATCCCGTCTATATTAGGGTCGCCGATAGCTTTATTCAATACTACGGCATATCTGTCCGACATCGCATCCCCTATGATATCTACAGGATTGTATAACGATGCATTCTTCGGTAAAAGAGGTGCTATAAAGTTTATTGTCTCTTTTTTCATCTGAGGCAGCTTCAATCCTAATTTCTCGGCAGCATCTGCTGCGATTATACCGGGACCACCTGCATTTGTCAGGATAAGAAGTCTATCTCCTATAGGAAGCTTTTTCCCTGAAAAAGCAAGTGCCATGTCGAAGAGTTCCTGAATTCCGCCTGCCCTTATAACCCCTGTTTGTTTGAATGCAGCATTGAATGCATTCTCGGAACCGGCCAATGCCCCTGTGTGTGAGGATGCTGCCCTTGAACCAGCCTCCGTGCCGCCCGATTTCAATAATATTATGGGCTTAGTCTTTGTAGCCTTCTTTGCAATATCTAAAAACCTTTTGCCGTCAACAACATCCTCTATGTATCCGAGTATGATATCCGTATCGGGGTCGTTAATAAAATACTCGATGAAGTCTATCTCGTTCAGGTCTGTTTTATTCCCGAGACTTATGAATTTCGAAAAACCGATCTTATTCCCTATCGCCCAGTCGAGGATTGCGATACCGAGTGCACCCGACTGCGAAAAAAAGGCGAGTCGTCCTCCGGGAAGCATTCCTGCCGCAAACGTTGCATTGAGATTGTTTGCCGTATTGATGATCCCAAGACAGTTCGGACCGAGCAATCTTATATTATGTCCTCTGCTTATTTGTTTGATCTTTTCTTCGAGTTTAACTCCTTCGGTGCCTGCCTCTTTAAACCCGGCACTGATTATGACGGCAGCCCCGATCCCAAAGCTTGAACAATCAATAAGTACATCGGGCACAAACCTGGCAGGGACTGCTATTACGGCAAGATCAACCTTCTCATTGACATCCGAGATTTTTGAAAAAGATTTAAGTCCGAGTATATCTACGGCAGAAGGGTTTATAGGATATATCTGTCCGTTATAATTGAATCGTATAAGATTATTCAGAACGGCATAGCCGACCTTTTTGGGCTCACGGGATGCACCGATCACAGCAATGGAGTCAGGATAAAAAAGGGAATTCATCATTAGAAAAGTTTACTCATAAATGCCGTTAGAATCAAGGATGCTTCATAAATTAAACCTTTTTTAATGCTATAATATTTTTTTACCGGAGATTTTTATGCTCGATAATAACCTACTTCTAAAGATATTAAAAAAGACCCTGTCTTCAGGTGGAGAGTATGCCGATGTATTCGTAGAATACAGAAAGCCCACTTTGGTTCAGCTTGAAGACGATAAGATAGAAAAAATATCTTCCGGTATCGATTCAGGCATCGGCATAAGGCTTATATCGGATAAGAAGACTTTTTATGCCTTCAGCAATGATATGTCTGAAAAGGCATTGTTAGAGCTTGCCGATAGCCTTATATCTGCCACCCGTCACGAGTCACGCGTCACAGGTAAAGACATCACTCTCGATCTCAGAAGGCAAAAGCCCGCTGTAGACTTCGATATAAAATTATTACCTGAAACTGTTTCTATGGATAAAAAGATAGAGCTTGTAAGGACGGCGAACAAAACTGCAAGGGATTTTGATAAAAGAATCAAACAGGTTATTGCGTCGTATCGGGACTCTGTCCAGAAGGTCCGGATAGCAACATCAGAGGGCATAATAGCAGAAGATGAACGTATCCATACATTGATGATAGTGCATGTAATCGTGTCGGACAAGGGAATAATCCAGACAGGGTACGAGCCAGCAGGAGGATTCATAGGCTTTGAACTCTTTGATAATGTTGCACCGGAGGATATTGCATTAAAGGCAGCAAGAAGGGCACTTATGATGCTTACGGCAAGGAGGGCTCTTGGCGGAAGAATGCCTGTTGTTATCTCGTCGGAGGCCGGCGGGACAATGATACACGAGGCCATAGGACACGGGCTTGAGGCTGACCTTGCTCAGCAGGGACTTTCGGTATATGCGGGGAAGTTTGGTGAGCAGGTAGCTTCGCCTTTAGTAACAGTACTCGACGATGCTACCCTCCCGAGTAAAAGGGGGTCTTTCAGGTTTGATGATGAAGGCACTCCTTCTCAAAGAACAATTCTCGTGAAAAATGGTGTACTAACAGGCTATATGTATGACAAATTTACGGCCATGCAGGATGGCACAAAATCAACAGGCAATGCCAGAAGAGAGTCGTACCATAACAGACCTATACCCAGGATGACCAACACCTTTATTGCTTCCGGAGAGTCCCTGCCGGAAGATATCTTAAAATCTGCCATAAAAGGTTTATTCGTAAAAAAGATGGGTGGTGGTCAGGTTAACACGGTAAACGGGGATTTCGTATTCGAGGTACAGGAAGGTTATATAATTGAAAACGGCAGGATCGGAGAACCTGTAAGGGGCGCAATGCTTACCGGAAACGGTCCTGAGGTTCTTAAGTCCATTGATATGGTTGGTTCCGACCTCGGCTTTTCTATCGGCACATGCGGAAAGGATAATCAAGGAGTACCTGTATCGGACGCAATGCCGACAATTAGAGTACCTGAGATGGTAGTAGGCGGCGAATCCCGTTAGAAACCAAGTAGCTAAAAGCTGTCAGCTATCAGCTTTTTAAGGTGTGTTAATAATTATACATCTGATGAATATAAACAACACCATTCATGTTAAAAATCCCTAAATTTTAAAAAGAATTTTTCTGGCACTCTATTTGCTTTATTAAATTATAATCATGCGTTTACAGAGAACTATAAAACAGGAAGTAAGCTTCGAAGGCATAGGCCTCCATACAGGTATTCATGTAACTGTCAGACTAAAACCTGCGCCGAGGGACACAGGTATTATTTTTCAGAGAAATGACAAGAATATAATGATAAGAGCGCATGTAGGAGCAGTGGTTGATACCGCCTTTGCAACAAGCCTCGGGATTAACGGTACGAGAATAAAGACCGTTGAACATATTCTTGCTGCAGTATCCGGCCTGGGAATAGATAACATAGTTATCGAACTTGACGGCTCCGAGATCCCAATACTTGATGGGAGTTCCACCGAACTTATCGATATCATCCTTAAAGCAGGGATTGCAAAACAGGGGAAGAAAAGGCCCTATATGAAAATTATTAAACCCGTAATCTTCGAAGACGGACATTCAGAGATCGCAGCTTTCCCGCATAACGGCAGAAGATTTACTTACAGGATACATTTCAGTCATCATCTCTTAGGCGAACAGAAATTAAGTCTTGAACTAACCGAGGAAAATTTCATAAGAGAAGTGGCTCCTGCAAGAACGTTCGGGTTTTTAAAGGATAAAGAATACCTGAGAGCGAACGGCTTCGCAAAAGGGGCATCGTTAGATAACGCCGTTATTCTTGGAGATAACGGTATAATGAATAAATCCGGGTTGAGATTTAAGGATGAATTTGTAAGACATAAAATGCTTGACTTCATAGGTGATCTGACATTGATAGGATTTCCGGTATACGGTCACATCGTGGCGAACAGGGCCGGACATTCGACAAACATAAAGTTTATAAAGAGATTGCTTTCATCACAGGATTGTTGGGAAATTATATCCGACGTCGAACATGTCCAGACACTGATTTATTCGTAAAAAACTTATTAAATTCAACGTGTTACTAATTTTACTTGATTTTTTCCCAAAAATCAGAATAATAAAAAGAGGGGCTGGAGAGTTGGAATCCCCAGCCCGATACACTGAAAGGTAACTTATTTCTTTTTCTTCTTTGCTGCTGCTTTCTTCTTTGCTGCCATTATAGTTCACCCCCTCTCTATTCCCCATCAGGGGAAAGCTTTAAATTATAGCCTGCCTATCAGGGTAATCCTCTTACCCGACAGCAGCTTTTCTAATTCGGTATCTCCTTTATCTTTTCTCTGCTTGTACTCCGATTCTTCGAGCAGGGTACAATTAATCTTTTTTCCGAACTTATCTTCTAACTCCTTCAACCCGGCTGTTATAGCGGTAGACGCACCGATTACAAAAAGATCTACCGTACCAACGTCTTCGCCTTCGGCATATGGACCGTAAAGAAACGCAGCCTTTGCACCGGAAGTCCTGACCACCGTCTTTAATGCGCCGGGCAGACCAAGGGATTTTGCAATAAGGTTTTTTAATTCCGAAAACAACGGGGACATTTTATTAGCCTGGAAATATTTAAGATTTGCAACTTTCTGGCTAAATACTATTCCCATTTTTTCAAGGTTGTCGAGTTCTCTTTTAACGCCGGAAGGATTTTTCCTAATAAGGTTTGCTATTTCTCTAACGTAAAACCTTTCCTCAGGGCTATTTAGGAGGAGGGCAAGCAGATCAGCCCTTATTGCAGATGAGAACAACATCTTTAATGTCTCTCCTGTCGGTTGTTTTACCATCTTGCGTTAATTTATAACACATCTCTTTAAGTTTGTCAACAAAAAAATTAAATTTTTATACAAAGCCTCTTTTTTTTTAATCAATACACAAATAATAATCAACAAATAAGTCATTAACTAATACAGGATCATACATAAAATATACTGATTGATGCTTTTAGCAAAACAGTCCAACTATTTACTTATACAAGTAAACCAATAATTGATACAGACAAGTATATTGTTACAAGTATTGATGCTGTAGAAGGAACAATCGTATAAAAATACGCCGATACTATATATAGCGGATAATAAATACTACACTACAAGTTTCGAGATTCCTAAACTTTAAATCTAAACTTTAAAGATTTACCTCAAAGGTGAAAAATTGAGGGCATTGAAAATCGAGGGGTTAAGCCTCCATGTTACATGAATAGCAATTGATATCTTTAGAAGCAAAAAAAGAATGGAGGGTTTTTACCCGTCATTTCTCATAGAAGTTCAGAAATTCAATAAATCTACTTCTCAGTCCATCCTGATACATCCCAATCGTTATTCTCACCGGATTTAGAGGTTGAAGTTGTAACGGTAAATGCAAAAGAATCACTATCGAGAAGGTTATATAGTTCGTATCATAGACGCCCACCCAATAATAGTACGATCCAGTAGATATAGTGGATGGGATATTCGTGTACAGGTTATTAACGGTAAGTGTCTTGCCGCCTGAAAGGGTTAGCGATTTGGAGATTAATGTCTTCCATGTTTCATCAGGTGTTACAAGATAGATGTATGTATAGAATGAGTAACTTGAACTCGTATTGTTCTTGATTGCTATTGTTCTTGATTGCGATAGAGAAAAAGCCGAAAATGATATAATAAAACCAGGTCAGAGCGATTGGGAGGTTGTTATGCAAACTGAAGATTTGCAGAAAAGAATAACGGTTGACCCTGATGTAATGGTCGGTAAGCCTACATTACATCTACGCCAACATATTTGTTACTTTCTCCGGTGTTGTCCGACACTGTAATTTTAACCTTATCCCCTTTACTAAGACTGTAACTGCCCAAGCTATACCAATAATCAGAATAAGACGATTGTTTTACAGTTGTTGACCCTTTTTTTGTTGTTCCGGAAGACCCTCCGTAAATGGTATAGGGTACTTTTGTGCTGGTTGCGTAATTTCTGGGAATAAAAGCATAAACGGTAAATGATTTTGATGCTGGGGTACCATCATTGAAACTCCATGTCGCTGTGTTATAATTTGACGCAGAAGTGCTTGATGAGGAAGTTGTGTAATACATATTATCTAAAAAGCCATAGGAACTTGAGGATGTCCAATCAGAACTTCCTGTCTTAGAAAAAACATAATTGCCGGATGATTTACTATCGTCCACATAATTATCATAGATGTATCCTTTTCCGATATAATCGAAGTTAGAAAAAGGACTACCAAAATTTGCCGGATTTAGAGAGTATAATGTCCTGAATGGATAACTACTGGAAGTATTATATTTGCCCACATACAAGACAAAATGGAGGTGGTTAGACATACTTGTATCTGTGTTGTTGGTCAGATTAGAAATTTCACCAAGTTTAGCCCCTTTATTCACAGCGGCCCCGGAATAAACTTTTGTTGTATCAATATTTTTCATGTGCATGTAACCACTATAAAATTTTGTATAATCCTGTCCCAACCATGTAACAGTGCCGGAGTGTTCAATCAAGACCCAACCCCACCGTGTATCAACATACTTAACAGTACCGTCATATACAGCATATACAGATTTCCCATTATCCCCATCACTGGCCAAATTCAGATCGAGAGCATACGTGTCATCGGCTCCACTATAACCCTTATTAGGATAGTGATATGAGCTTCCAGGATAGTGATACCATCCACTACCATCAACAGGAAATCGTAATATTGCAGGTTAAAACAATACCCTCATCTCTCACAACTGCGGGTTTACAAAGGCCACTACTACCATTATCTTGACCTATGCCAAAAGGCATGCCGGATTGTACCCATAGAATATCCCCTTGTTTGCTTATAACAGTTATAAGTAAACCTTCTCCAAGTGAATTTTTTTCCAGCGTGATAATATCGTCAGGAGGTGAAAACTAGGGACACTTCCCATATTTTTAGCCTATAGGTTCTCATGAATAACCTCCTGCAAACTTTATATATTGAAATCCTTTAACATTTGACAAAAAAACTCCTCTATGTTTAAATTTGTTTATAATTGAAGTAAGACGATAAAGAGGTGATTGACTATGAAAAGCAAAAAGCCCAATGCAAAAAAAGCCATGCAACATTTTGAAAAGCTCTGCGAGCTTGTATCTAAAAGAAAATCGCCGTTTGAGGGCATGAGCGAAGAAGAAGTTATTCAAAAACTTCGCAAAACCCGCGAAGAACTCTGGGAAAAGAAACTTGCTTCTCGTCCTTGATACAAACATATACGTCTTTGCATTTACACAACCTGTAAAGCCTTCATGCAGGTCCGTCGCAAGATTGTTCGTGTCATCTCCTTCAGAATACCAACTGCGAATAACACGGACTATCGTAGATGAGGTAAGGCGTAATTTGACCCATAATGAATTTCGGGAGTTCGTTGAATATATTTCAGAACTGACCACACCATTGACGAAGATTTTTTTGTCCCCTTTGAATTAGGCGTAAAATACGAAAGAACGGGGTTGAAGGAGGCTGATGCATTAATTGCAGCATATACTGAATGGGTTGGGGCTGATGCACTTGTAACAGAAAACAGGCATTTCTTAAGCCGGAATCCTAATCTGCCCTTCAAAGTCCTTAATGCAGAAAGTTGTCTGAAGTCCATCACAGCCTCCCTTCAATAGAATCTAATGCCTGACCGCTTAATATATTAGACGTAAAATTCGCCGATTTCTTACACAATTTTTTTATCCCTCTTTGAAACGCCTATATTATTTACATTAAATCATTAAAAAACAACCCCCACGCCCCCTTTATTAAGGGGGAACGGCAAGGCGGAAAATAGAGCAACAGTGCAAAAGAACAACAATAAGAACAGTTTCAAGTTTCTCAAAAGATAGTTTTTAGTTTTCAGTTTTAAGTAACAGATAAAACCTTTAAAACATTGCTTATCCTATTCATATCAAAC
Source organism: Nitrospirota bacterium (assembly GCA_016208875.1). Classification (GTDB taxonomy): domain Bacteria; phylum Nitrospirota; class Thermodesulfovibrionia; order Thermodesulfovibrionales; family UBA1546; genus JACQXD01. The sequence continues at coordinate 188 of JACQXD010000097.1, read as the reverse complement.
CTCCTGAAAAAAAACAGTTTCAAGTTTATAGTTTTAAGTTTTTAGTATTGCCTCTCTTTTACCATCTATGCTATCCTTATAAAAAGGAGAACGATTATGCCAAAGACTATAGAAGCCATTTATGAAAATGGTGTTTTTAAGCCGCTCAAAAAAATTAATCTGCCTGAGCATAAAAGGCTTACAATTAT
>JACQXD010000171.1 GCA_016208875.1 Nitrospirota bacterium | reverse complement strand
ATTTAGTTTCTTCGGCAAAGCTAAAAACTATGAACTACAAACTACAAACTCAAGAAGGGTTCTTTACCTTCTACCTTTCCTGTTCACCCTTATACTCGTCCCTTTGAGTCTTATCGGTCCGGGGTTTACTCTAAATACGCCTGAAATAGACGCAGGAGAAAAGATAAGACATCTGCAATTAAAAGAGGCAATTACGCTCCCAAAATACGAATACCTTTTTACACAGCCAAGAGTAATAGCAACATATATAAGACTATTATTTTTCCCTATAAATCAGAATCTTGATTACGATTATCCTGTATATAATTCATTCTTTGAACCGCAGGTAGTGTTATCATTTCTTTTTTTGCTTTCTATATTCGGGCTTGGGGTCTATTTGTTTTACCGGTCACGAGAGCTTGTTAAAGTATCAAAGGGTCAAAGTATCAGAGTATCAGAGCACAAAAGTTTTAAAAACTCTGACCCTATGACACTTGGACGCTCTGACACTTCTTTTATTGCCTTCGGAATCCTCTGGTTCTTTATAACCCTTTCCATTGAGTCATCCATTATTCCGATCAGGGATGTAATCTTTGAACACAGACTTTATTTACCATCGGTTGGTATATTTATAGCTGTTTTATGTTTTATTGCAGATCAACAGAGATACAGATGGGAAAAAATTGGGCTGACTTTTGTTGTTGCAGTTGCAATGGTAATCGTTTTGCTGACAGGTGCAACACATGCAAGGAATACCATATGGAGGGATGAAATAAATCTTTGGGAGGATGTAATAAGTAAGAGCCCGGGAAAAGCGAGACCTTATAATAATCTTGGAGTTGCTTATGGGAAACAGGGACGATTCGATGAAGCTATCCGGCAATACAAGATTGCGATAAAATTAAAACCGGATTATGCAAAGGCACATAATAACTTGGGCGTTATTTATTCCAGCAAGGGCTGGATCGATGATGCCATAGAACACTATTGGGCCGCCATAAGATTTAGACCGGACGACGCAGCGGAAGCTTATAATAACCTTGCTACGGCTTACGGCGATAAAGGATGGGATAATATGACTGTAGAATACTATCAAGCTGCTATAAAGCTTAAACCGGATTACCTCACTGCACATTATAATCTCGGGATAACTTATGAAAAGATAGGCCTGCCGGTAGAGGCGATACGAGAATATCAGACAGTCTTAAGACTTAACCCCGACGATGTAATGGCAAAAAGTAACCTAAGCAGAATTTTTCGTATAAAGAAATGAGTTGACTTGAGCGGCAGAGAGAGAAACTCTGCCGCCCTTTCTTAATCTAATTATTGATTATATAGTTTGCTGTATTTATCAGTATATCAGCAGCACTTGTACTTATATGTTTACCTGATTGAGCTTCGACCTCATTGATAAATGCCTGCATTAGGTTATCCGATGCTTGATCGTTTCCGCTGTTTTTGGCATCAAGGGCATTGTTAAGTAGTGAGATCAAACTGTTTGCAATCCCGGAATTGTCTATATCACCGGAATTGAGATAATTGTTTATAAGGTCTAACAACCCGTCTATGGTTGCAACAACCGTATATGTTACAGACTGCGTTGCCGTATTCCCTGCATTATTTTTCCCCGAAATTGATTGTTTTTAAATTTGTATACAAAAAATACAATGATTTCCTTGTTGTTGTCAAGAGTGAGTGTATACAATGATTGCATGAAGAAGGAAACAGTGGTTACTATAAGGGTAACCCCTGAATTGAAAGGGATTATTCAAAAACTCGCCGAAGAGGACGACAGAACTATTGCGTGGATGGCAAGAAAGCTTATCATCGAAGCTTTGGAATTCCGCGATGGCCTTAAAAAAGCTGAAAAGAAGAAAAGTAAGAATGCTTCTCCGTTTTGAAAAAAGTTTATAAAAACCCCAAGGTAAAAATTAGATTCTATCAGCCATAAAATGACCTCTTATGATAAGGAGATTAGTAGTTTAATGCTGATTATCTAAGTTGACTTGCCTGCCCTTGTAGGGTTAATATTTTTTATGCATCTACATTCCGATTACGTTCCTCTCCACCTACATACTGAATATAGTCTTTTAGACGGGGCGATCAAGATAAAAGAATTGATCGAGCTTGCGTCCTTTCATAAAATGCCTGCTGTTGCTATCACCGACCACGGCAATCTGTTTGGAGCCGTAGAGTTTTATAAAAAGGTCACAAAGGCAGGGATAAAGCCGATCATCGGATGCGAAGTCTACATCGCCCCCAAAAGCCGTTTTGACAAAGACAAGATAGATGTGCCGGAGGCATCCTTCCATCTTATCCTCCTCGCAAAGGACAACAACGGCTACAAAAATCTTGTTACCCTTGTCACAAAGGCGTATACCGAGGGTTTTTACTACAAGCCCCGTATAGACAGGGCACTCCTTGAACAGTACAGCGGTGGACTAATCGGCCTCACTTCCTGCCTTAAGGGAGAAGTACCATATTATCTCCATCGCGACATGACGGATAAGGCGAGAGAGATCGCGTTTGAATATAAGCACATACTTGGTCCGGAAAACTTTTATATAGAAATACAGAACAATGGTCTTCCCGAGCAGGAAAAGATAAATGCGAAGTTAATAGAGCTTGCCGGGGAGATGCACATAGATATTGTTGCTACCAATGACTGCCACTATTTGAAAAAGGAAGATGCGAGGGCACATGATGTATTGCTTTGCATACAGACGGGTAAAACAGTCTCTGATGAAAACAGGTTGAAGTTCAATTCCGATGGGTTCTATTTCAAATCTCCGGAGGAGATGAAGTCATTTTTTAAAGAGATGCCCGAAGCCGTTCTGAACACGAGGGCAATTGCCGAAAAATGCAATGTAGATTTTAAGCTCGGCACATCGCTCCTTCCGACATACGAGATAAAAACCGGCATTTCACCCGACTCTTTTCTTGAAGACCTCGCAAAAAAGGGGCTGATCGAGAAATTAGGACCGGAGCCGCCCGCCGCTTACAGAGAAAGGCTTAAAAGAGAGATCGATATAATTAAGAGAATGGATTATTCTTCGTACTTCCTTATAGTTTGGGATTTTATTACATATGCCAGAAAAAATGGAATCCCGGTCGGCCCGGGCCGGGGTTCTGCGGCAGGAAGTCTTGTTTCGTATTGTCTTGATATAACAGAGCTTGACCCTATTAAATACGGCCTTTTGTTCGAGAGGTTCCTCAACCCCGAAAGGATCAGCATGCCGGATATCGACGTTGACTTCTGTAAGGACAGGCGGGCAGAGGTTATCTCTTATGTATCGGAAAAATACGGCAAAGACCATGTTACCCAGATCATAACCTTCGGTACAATGGCCGCAAAGGCAGCGATAAGGGATGTAGGACGGGCACTCGATATGCCTTATGCAGAGGTCGACAAAATTGCAAAACTCGTTCCTAATACGCTAAATATTACGATTGACGATGCAATAAAAACCGAGGCCCAACTAAAAGACCTCTATGGGAGCAATTCCCGGGTGCAGGAACTTCTCGATATAGCACAGAGACTTGAGGGACTCTGCAGACATGCCTCAACACATGCCGCAGGGGTCGTCATATCACCAATGCCTCTGACGGATTACACCCCCCTTTACAAAAATCCGGCCGATGGTACAATTACAACACAGTTTGATATGGGGGCAGTCGAAAGCATTGGTCTCCTGAAATTTGATTTCCTCGGCCTGAAGACCCTTACGGTCATAGAGAAAACGCTCAATTATATAAAAGAAAACGGTTCCGAACTATCCCTAAAGGATATTCCGCTCGAGGACCAAAAAACCTATGAGCTTCTGAGTTCCGGTCATACAACCGGAATATTCCAGCTCGAAAGTTCCGGGATGCGGGAGATACTTACCAAGATGCAGCCCAATAGGTTCGAAGATCTGATTGCCCTCGTTGCCCTTTACAGGCCGGGTCCGATAGGAAGCGGAATGATAGATGATTTTATAAAGAGGAAAAAAGGTCAAACACCGGTCAAATATGAATTGCCGCAACTAAAAGATATACTCGATGAAACATACGGCGTAATCCTTTATCAGGAGCAGGTTATGCACATTGCAAACAAACTTGCAAATTTTTCACTGGGACAGGCCGATATACTCAGAAAGGCCATGGGTAAGAAAAAGCCCGAAGAAATGGAGAAGCAGAAAGAGACCTTCATTAAAGGGGCTGTTGCAAACAGGATATCGGAGAAGAAGGCAACGAGGTTGTTCGATCTTATGTCGTTGTTTGCGGAATATGGTTTTAATAAATCCCATTCGGCTGCATATGCATATCTTGCATACCACACTGCTTATCTGAAGACGCATTACCCCGTCGAGTTTATGGCTGCCACGCTCAGTGCCGAAATGGACAATACGGACAAGATTGTCCATATGATCACAGAGTGCAGAAATATGTCTATCCGGATGCTTCCGCCGGATATAAATGAGAGTGAAAGGGAGTTTAAAGTCATAGGCGATTCCATCAGGTTCGGGCTCGAGGCCGTTAAGGGCGTCGGGTCTGCAGCCATTGAATCCATCCTTGAATCGAAAAAGAAAGCCGGGCATTTCCTGTCCCTTGAAGATTTACTTAAAAGAGTAGATACAAGAAAAGTAAATAAGAAGGTGATCGAAAACCTTATCAAGGCAGGGGCCTTCGATTCGCTTGGACAGACAAGGGCAGGGGCTATGTCTGTTATCCACGATTTTCTCGGAGGCTCGCGTTCACCCGGCATCTTAGGCCAGCAGAGCATCTTCGGATCCGATGAAGAATCGGAAATAATCAAAGAATGGGATGAGATGGAAATCCTCGGCTATGAAAAAGAATCCCTCGGTTTTTATATCACGGGGCATCCGCTCACAAGATATAGGGGGAAACTCACAATGCTGCATATAAAACAAACCACCGAGCTCGATACTCTTAATGATAGAGAAGAAGTGCAGGTTGCAGGGGTGATAAGCAGCATTAAAAAGATTCAGAAGCGGGATACTGCAGAGACTATGGCATATTTAACCCTCGAGGATGAGGGGGGGAATATAGAAACCATCGTATTCCCTGATCTCTATAAAAATAATATAGGATTGCTAAAAAAAGATATGCTCATTATTGCGAGAGGAGCCATAGACCGGACGGAAAAAGGAATAAAACTTATTTCAAGAGAGATAACGTCAATAGACGGCATCCCAGCCGGTAATGGCTTAAAATGTGAAATTAATATAAAATATTCTGTTGGTAATAGCGTTGATCTTAAGGGTCTCAGGCAGATTTTGTCGGACCGCACAGGAAACTGTCCTTTATATTTAAGGATTGAGCTTCACGACTCTCAGGTATTTATAGCAACAGGTCTTCAAATAGAACCAAGTAGTCTGCTGTTAAGTAAGATCGAGGGGATGCTCGGGAAAGGAGCAGTAAAAGTAGTGAACGGTAATAAGTGACAGTGATTAGTGAACAGTGATCAGTAATAAGAAAAAACTGACACTGACCACCGACACTGACACCGACTACCGACACTGAATTATGAAATACTATCTCGAATTTGAAAAGCCTATAGAAGAACTCGAGCTTAAAATAGAAGAGCTTAAGCGTATTTCCGACAGAAAAGACATGGATATATCTTCGGCCGTAAGAAAGCTCGAGAAAAAGGCAAAAGAGCTGCGTACGGAAATATTTTCCAATCTGACCCCATGGCAAAAGACGCTTCTTGCACGGCATTCCGATAGACCGTACACTCTGGACTACATAAACCTGCTCGCCGAGGGTTTTATGGAACTTCACGGCGATAGAAGATTCTCCGACGACCCTGCCATAGTAGGCGGTTTTGCAAAGGTAAATGGAATAAAAACTATAATCATCGGGCATCAGAAGGGTAGGGGCACAAAAGAGAGGATATACAGGAACTTCGGACAACCACAGCCGGAAGGCTACAGAAAGGCCTTACGTCTTATGAGATTTGCAGAAAGATTTAAAAAACCGATAGTTACTTTTATCGATACCCCGGGTGCCTACCCCGGGATAGGAGCGGAGGAGCGTGGACAGTCAGAGGCGATCGCAACGAACCTTATGGAGATGTCGAGAATAAAAACTCCAATAATATCTGTTGTTATCGGAGAGGGTGGAAGCGGGGGGGCTCTTGCTCTGGGAGTTGCAGACAGGGTCTTCATGCTCGAACACTCCATTTATTCCGTAATATCACCCGAGGGATGCGCAGCAATACTGTGGAAAAAAAATGGTGAGATGGATGCAGAAGAATCCTCAAAGGCTGCGGATGCAATGAAACTTACTGCTGCGGCTGCACTGAGACTTACTGCTCAGGATCTGCTTGCTTTTAAGATAATCGACGATATAATACCGGAGCCTTCCGGAGGGGCTCATAGAGACCCTGAAGCGGTAGCGAAAAAGATTTCAGAGACAATATCGAAATCGATAGAAGAACTAAGCAGCAAAACTCCCGGTAAACTTATAGAAGAAAGATACAAAAGACTTCGTAGGATTGGAAGTTTTGAGATAGAAAGTTAAATTTTAAAAGGAAGCAAAAGAACTAAATCATAGTTTTCGCTGAACAGCCCTGTAAATGTCTTAACCGCCTTATAAGTATCTTTACTCTTGCATACCATAAAGGAATACTATATGATAATACTATCAACACAAGGAGGGTGTGCAAGATGGTAAAGACCTCGGTAACGATTCCTGACGATGTTTATAAAGAGGCCAGGAGGCAATCGGAAAATTTCAGCCTGCTGGTTTCGGAGGCTCTTAAAGAGTACTTAAGAATGAAAAAGGTGGATAGAGCCAGGGCATCATTCGGTAAATGGGGGAAAAGAGGCAAGGCAAGTATTGACATTGTGAAGGAGATAAGGAAAGAGGACGGCAGAAGATATGCAGACCGTTCTAATTGACACTGATATAGCCATTGACTACTTAAGAGGAATTCCTGATGCGAGAAATCTAATATATCCCCTATGGGATAATAACGCTGCATATCTAAGCATCCTCTCTGTTTATGAGCTCTATGCAGGTATAAAAGACAATGAGGAAGAGGACACGGAGAATTTTATTCAAGCGTGTAATGTCGAACCTGTAACAACAGAGATTGCTAAAAAGGCCGGCGAACTTTACAGAAAGTTCAGGGGGCAAGGGATAACCCTAACCTCTCTCGACTGTCTTATAAATGCCTCTGCAATTATCAGAGGCCATAAGATTGCCACGCGGAATAAAGACCATTATCCAAACAAAGAGGTCCTTTTAACCATGGGACTGCATAAGAAAGAATGAAGGTATTTCAAAGCTCAAAGTTTTTGCTTTGTTTCTAAGTCAAGAATACCGATCGCTTCTTTTTAAAAATATGAGTGGTATAAAATGTTTGACCTTATGTGCAAAAACCATTTAAAATTAAAACAGCAATAGTAGCCGGTGTGGTGGAACTGGCAGACGCGCCGGACTCAAAATCCGGTTGGGGCAACCCAGTGGGAGTTCGATTCTCCCCACCGGCACCAAATTTTCATTCAGACCTCACAGCAGTCTGCAAATTAGAATGCCTTTCTCACTACTATCACTATTGACACTTGCAATACACTATAACATCTGCTATTTTAAAAACCATGAAGCAAAACAAAACATTGTTTGACGATGATAATCCGCCTCAAACCCCTACTAATAAAAGGGCACAGCGAGGGGCCGATGATAAAAAGGAGGTCACACCATTGGAGAGACTCAAAAATCTTGAGGAGAAAATAGCGAATGCAATTGAGAAGGTAAAGACACTGAAAGAAGAAAAGGCAGTCATTGAACGCAAGATCAAGGAGTTGGAGGCAAGGCTTGAAGCTAAGGATTATGAAATAGAGAGGCTGCAGTCGGAAAAAACGGCTATAAAGGCCCAGGTTGAGGGACTTCTTAATGAACTCGATACCTTAGAGGTGGTTTGATATGGGGAGTATTGATGTTTATATACTCGGCCAGAAATATACCGTGAAGGGGGAGGCTACCGAGGATTATATTCAAAATGTTGCCTCTTTTGTCGATGCAAAGATTAGAGAGGTTTACAGTAATGCACCTAATATTACTCCTTTGAAGGCATCTATTCTTGCTGCCCTTAACATTGCCGATGAACTTCATAGACTAAGGGCAGATCAGGAAGATCAGGAAAATATTGCGAAGCACATAGAAGATAGGGCGAATGTCTTGGCAGGATTGTTCGAAGGATGAGAACTTTACTCCGTTAGAAAACCCGGCCTTTTCTTTGCAAGCGAGACACCTGAATTCAAAATTAGGGTAAAGAAAAGCACCCTCCTTATCTCGGGTGCATTATTTACCGGAGCAATGTTTCCCATTTTTTCCTAAATCCCTTAAACTCCTTTTTCTTAATAGCTTCCCGCATTTTTTTAAAAAAATCGAGATAAAAATAAAGGTTATGTATCGTATTTAACCGCATAGAGAGTATTTCCCTTGCGAGATAAAGATGTCTTAGGTATGCCCTCGAAAAATTTCTGCATGTATAACACCCGCAGTTTTCGTCTAAAGGGTCTTTATCGGATTTGTATTCTGTCCGTTTTATGCTTATCCTGCCGGTACTGGTAAATAGTGTACCGTTTCTTGCATTCCTCGTAGGCATGACACAGTCAAACATATCAAAGCCTGCCTCTACAGCGACAAGCACGTCTTTCAAGTCGCCTATTCCCATCAGATATCTCGGTCTGTCTTCCGGCATGAGCGGTGCAATAAAATTTATTATCTCGTACATTTCTTCTTTAGGCTCTCCAACACTGAGCCCGCCTGCTGCATACCCGTCAAATCCTATCTCTATCAACTCTTCCAGGCTCCTTTTACGTAGGTCTCTATAAATGCCGCCCTGAACGATGCCGAAGAGTGCCTGATGCATGATACCCCCCTTTAATTCCCCCCTTACCAAGGGGGGATTGAGGGGGGTGGTGTCTTTATCGTGTATCGTGTATCGTGTATCGTGCATCCATTTCTTACATCGGTTTGCCCATTTTGTCGTCAGATCAAGCGACCGAAGTGCATAATCATAAGAAGCCGGATAAGGCGTACATTCATCAAAGGCCATACATATATCGGAGCCGAGAGCTGATTGGATTTCCATTGCCTTCTCAGGTCCTATAAAATGCATCGAACCGTCAAGGTGAGATCTGAAATGAACTCCGTTTTCATCTATGCTCCGTAAGGCTGCAAGGCTAAAGACCTGAAATCCTCCGCTGTCGGTCAATATCGGTCTATCCCAGTTCATAAACCTATGCAGTCCTCCGAGAGCAGCTATTGTTTCATGCCCCGGTCTGAGGTAAAGGTGATATGTATTGCATAGAATGATCTCGGCCCCGATCCCTTTTAGTTCATCGGGAGACATTGCCTTTACAGTCGCCTGGGTACCTACAGGCATAAATGCAGGGGTATTTATGATACCCCGTTTTGTAGTTATCCGACCGGAGCGGGTATTTGCATCCTTAAATAATATTTCAAAATTCAGACTTACTATTCTCCAGTTCTTCCTGAAGATACCCTCACCCCATATTTCACATCATCCGAATATGCGGTGAAGCTGTAAATCTCGGAGCCGTTAGAACTGAAGACCTTAACCCACGAGTTGTTCTGCGGGCCGGGGCCGAGTCCTGTTATTATATCATCAATCCGATCTCCGTTTATATCTCCTGATGCTACTGTTACGCCATAGCCGTATTTTTCATCATAGGGCTTTAGTTCTATAACCAATGTACCGTCAGGTTTGTATGCCCTTACTATCGAACTGTTCTTCGGATCAGGCCCCGTGCCTGTGATTATCTCTGCCTTTCCATCACCGTCTATATCTCCCGATGTTATGTTCGCGCCATAATAACCATCGAATGCCGTGATGGTAGAATACTCTGTCAGAGAACCATTGTTGTATTTCCATATAGTTACTTTAGCCGGATTGTTCGGACCCGGACCCTCTGATGTGATTATCTCCGGTAT
>JACQXD010000038.1 GCA_016208875.1 Nitrospirota bacterium | reverse complement strand
TGAATAAATAAATTTTCAATAAATCTCCCCTAACCCCTGGTTTGCCAAAGAGGGGATCAGAAGGATTCCCGACAAGCGAGAATGACAAAGTACGATTTATTTTTTTGATACCCCGCCGTCTCTGCGGCGGGGAGGTTCATTTTGTCGGAGCCGAAATAAATTTAAAGTCTCACAATAGTCTGCATATCCTTATAGATGTCATTCCCGCAATCTGTTGAGCGGGAATCCAGTCGTTACTTAAGTCTCTGGATGCCCGATTAAGGACTTCGGGCATGACGGACAAAGGCCAACACTTGTGATTACTATTTTGAGACTATTAACAGTATAACAAATACTGTTGTTCCGTTAGTTTTTAGACAAACTCAATCGGGCAACTGTATAGGGATAAATTTCTTTTTTCTATGATATAATAATTGAATTTGTCATTATGAAAAAGCTTACAAAAATATTACTAATTACCCCTCCTTACCACTCCGGTGTTATGGAATCCGCCGGTGTGTGGTTGAATGTCGGATTTGTTTATATAGCCGGAAGTCTCCGTGCCGCGGGATACGATCCGATCATATACGATGCCATGAGCTACTGGCACGGGTATGATGACATTGAAAAGAGGATAGCCGACATAAGACCCGATGTTGTGGCTACCACAGCGTTTACTGCAGAAATAGTGGATGCTTTGAAGGTTTTAAAACTCGTCAAGGATATCAATCCCGGGATCATAACGATCATGGGGAATGTCCATCCCACATTTTGTTATGAAGAAATATTTAAGGAACACTATCGGTATGTGGATTATATTGTGCGCGGCGAAGGCGAAGAGACAATGGTTGATTTACTGGATGCGATTTCCAGTGGTGGAGATAGAGCGAAGGTTAAAGGTATAGCCTATATGGAAGATGGGAGAATTGTAGTAACTCCGCCGAGAGGATATATAAAGGATTTAGACTCCCTTCCCATGGCATGGGATCTGATAGATTGGCAGATTTATACCTATAGGCAAATGAAAGATTCGATCCTCGCTATTGTAAGTTCCTCGAGAGGATGCAGCCAGCAGTGCAGCTTCTGCTCGCAGCAGTTGTTCTGGCAGAGGCAGTGGAGGGGCAGAAGTGCAGAGAATTTTGTCGGTGAACTCGAATTTCTGAGAAATACCTATGGCGCTGATGTTGTTATGATACCCGATGAGACGCCCACGCTCGACAGGCAAAGATGGGAGAGGATTCTTGACCTCAAGATCGAGAGAGGGCTTGATACAAAGCTTTTGCTCGAGACAAGGGTTGATGACATAGTAAGAGACGAAGATATAATGTGGAAGTATAAAGAGGCTAACGTTGATCACATATATGTCGGTGTAGAATCAACCTCTCAGGCAACGTTGGATATATTCAAGAAAAATATAAAAGTCGAGGAATCCAAAAAGGCGCTTGATCTGATAAAGGAATACGATATTGTTTCCGAAACCTCTTTTGTTTTGGGGATGCCTGATGATACGAGGGAAAAGATAAGAAATTCGGTTGAACTTGCAAAATACTATAACCCCGACCTTGCATTTTTCCTCGCTATAGCGCCGTGGCCGTATTCGGAGATATATTCTTCTCTAAAGCCCTACATAGAAGTTTATGACTACAGCAAATACAACCTTGTGGAGCCTGTGATAAAACCAAAAGAGATGACTATTGATGAGGTCAGAAAAGAACTCGGGCTTGCTTCACGCAATTTTTATATGGACAAATTAAAGAATCTCGATAAAATGACGCCGAAGAAACAGGAATTTATGATAACGGTAACCAAACTTATTGCTACGAATTCATATCTTGCCGAGCACATGACGGGTCAAATGCCCGAGGAAATAAGGAAGCTTCTCGACAACGCCGGCATTAGGGGCTAACAGCATCACTACTTCCATTCTAAAATCGGAGTAAGAAGAAAAATGCCGGATATTCTTAAAGTCTCTGTCGTATTCATCGTTATTCTCATCCTTCTGAGGAAGAAATTAAATATAGGCTATGTCATGCTCATAGCATCGGGCGTTCTTGCACTTCTGTATCTCATGCCTCCCTTATCCATTCTATTCACGATAAAGGCTGCATTCCTCGATAGCGTGACAATAAAACTTGCGATTGCCTTAACCCTGATAAGGAGTTTCGAATTGATTCTCAGAGAAAGGGACGTTCTGTCGGATATGATGAAGGCATCGAAGGCATTGCTCCTCAAAAAAAGAGCGGTGATGATCGCAATGCCTTTACTAATAGGGATGTTACCATCTGTGGGCGGCGCTTATTTTTCAGCACCGATGGTCGATGAATCAACCAAAGGGATGAAGATGTCGCAGGAAGAGAAGGCGTTCATCAACTACTGGTTCAGGCACCCATGGGAATATATCCTTCCGCTTTATCCCGGAATACTCCTTGCCTCTGCAATATCGAATATAGAATTGAGGAATTTAATAGTCGCAAACACAGCTTATGCAGTTTTTATTGTTATAACGGGATTTTTTTTTGTTCTTTTTTATGATGCCTTTTGTAACCGGTTTGTTAACAGGACTTACAGTTGGATTTGTCGGAAGTACATTTCCGCTTATATTAAGTATTGCCGGCGGGCCCTCCATAGGAGTGATAACTTTTGCATTTGCCTCAGGTTTTATAGGCGTTTTACTATCTCCTGTTCACATCTGCTTTGTGCTCACAAAAGAATATTTCAAAGCGGATATGTGGGGAATATATAAAAAGACAATACCGGCAGGTGCCATTGTCTTTTGTGCCGGTGTTGTGGAATATCTTATTTTGAGATGACGACAAATTGTAAATATCTCTTTTCAACTTTTTTGCGATCGAACACATCAAAACACTCATCTGTCAGTGTTAATTTATGTAAATTTGTGCTAAAATAAAATATGGAGAAGAGAGAAAAAATCAGATAAAGGTAAGTTTGAAAATAGTATAAAAATAGAGGGTTTAGTTGATTTTGGTTAAAAAATAGAGCTTTTTAATGCTATTTGTTAATAAATTGTAAAATTTTTCTATTGACTATATTATAGATTATGTTATTATAGTAGTCTTGGAAGATGATGATCTCGGGTTCAGGAATGACCTAAGATAAGTCCAGGCAGCGGTCTTTGAAAGACAGGTCATGCCGCTTGGTATGGCCTTTATTTTTCTCTGTGTTACCCTGAGGCGGATGTGAGCTGAGGGTACAGCTACAGTTTGGGAGTTGATGTGTAATTGTGGTGATGCATGCCCCAAACGAAAGGGAGGGGAAGCCTAAGCACTTACCTAAACACCCATTTGTAATGAGCCTCAGATAGCTCATGAAACCCTTAAGGTAATACGGAGAATTTTGTTCTTTGAAAACTAAAAGTAGGCCCCGTTCAGTTTTTAGCATTAGCAGGTGTTTCAAGTTTATAATGAGAGTTTGATCCTGGCTCAGAACGAACGCTGGCGGCGTGCCTAACACATGCAAGTCGAACGGAGTTAATCAGCAGCACTAAGCCTTTAGCTTTAAGCTATTAGCTCTTAGCTGTAAAGTTTGAAGCAAATTGGTTTTCTTTTGCTTACAGCTTATTGCTTAGAGTTTATCGCTGAGTGTTTAGTGCTGTTGGTTAACTTAGTGGCGCACGGGTGAGTAACACGTAGGTAACCTGCCCTTAAGAGGGGGACAACTCAGGGAAACTTGAGCTAATACCCCATAAGACCACAAACTGAGATATTAGTGGTAAAAGGAGCAATCCACTTAAGGATGGGCCTGCGGCCTATCAGGTAGTTGGTGAGGTAACGGCCCACCAAGCCTAAGACGGGTAGCCGGTCTGAGAGGACGTACGGCCACACTGGAACTGAGACACGGTCCAGACTCCTACGGGAGGCAGCAGTGGGGAATTTTGCACAATGGGCGAAAGCCTGATGCAGCGACGCCGCGTGGAGGATGAAGGCCTTCGGGTTGTAAACTCCTTTTGTAGGGGAAA
>JACQXD010000163.1 GCA_016208875.1 Nitrospirota bacterium | reverse complement strand
TGCATTACCAGTTGCGATACGCAAAATGCCTTTTATGTTAATTTCTACTCCTATGAAGTATCTTCAGCCCCTTATAACTTCCTGCTTGAATTCTTTCCTGAACTCCAATTGGTTTCTTAAGCCGACTTTGACGTTGCCGTGCGCAGGGAGGAGTAATATCCCCGCTACTTGCCAACATATATCTCAATGTACTGGATACGATATGGAAGATGAAAAAGGTACAGGAGAGATTGGAGGCGAGGCTAATAAGGTATGCCGATGACTTTGTCGTATTATCTAAAGGCAATGCGGAAAGGGTATTGAAGGGGATAAAGACGGTAATGAATAATCTTGAACTCAGCCTAAATGATGCGAAGACAAAAACGGTAGATGCAAGGAAAGAAGACTTCAACTTTCTTGGGTTTACCATAGGGATAAAGAGAAGCATCAGGACAGGTAGGGAATTTCCCCTAATAAGGCCGTCAAAGAAGGCAATGAAGCAAATCAAGGCGGAGATAAAAAGTCTAACCAACAGGAGAACTCTTGCATTACCGACAGGGGTTGTTATCGGGAGAGTTAATGAAGCAGCACGAGGATGGGTCGGATATTTTCGCTATGGAAACTGCTGTAAAGACATGTCGAGACTTAAGGGATACATCGAGGAACGAGTGCAGATATATCTTAGGCACAAACATAGGAAGAAGGGACAAACATAGGAAGAAGGGACGATTCATGTTATACCCCTACGACTATCTTTACGAGCGACTAAACCTGTACAAGATACCGACACACGCTCATTATAAACAAACTGTGAAAGCCGGTGTGTGAAGATGATGGGAAAGCCGTATTCAGGAAAACTGAACGTACGGTTTGACGAGGGGGAACTGGAGATAGGGCATTCGCTACTACGCCAGTTCTCTACTCTACCATTTTGCCTTTTTTGTTTTTTTCCTTTTTGCAATCCTTTGTTCTTTTGTGCTATCCTTCTAATCAGGAGGTAAGGAATGATAGCAATAAAATTTAAAAGTTACGATGATGAAGTAAAAGGATATTATCTTCTTGCATTAAAAGGCACTGTTCGGGGGCTTAGAAATGGATTGTACGAAATAAATGACTTTATGCTCAAATATCTTGATGATGAGAAAATCAGCTATGAAATAGTAAAGAAGGATATTCTAAGTGAAGCTGAAAAGGTACGAAATACTCCTGCCATTGCTATATAATGATGGTCTGGTTATAGAAAAAGAAAAATTTTTGCTCACCCATAAAGAACTCGTTGATGAGTTCGGTGCAACTACTACAGATTCTGCAAGGATAGTTGGTCGTTGGATTTACCAGAACCATCTTTACGAAGACAAATTGATACGGATAACTATTGATGTTCCCGAATCAGAGAAAAGTGATTCATTTTTCAGGCAATCTAAAGAGACCCTGAAAGAAAGATTTAAACAGATAGATATATGGATTACAAGTTATGAGATTGATGTAATTTAAATGGGATGTGTCCCGAATTTCGCCTTACTCTAACCTGCAGCACATCTGCCTCCTTAATTCAGAAAATGTACCTGTCCCATTTTTTCGTTTCTAAAGTCCGGTAGGCATCGCTTTGTCTGAGCCGGCCTTGTTATAGAGGATGCTGTTTTATAAACAAAATCACTTTTTAAGCTTCTTAGAATGATCTTCCATATAGGAGAGAAAAAAGGCAATCAAAGCAAGTACGATTGTACCAATAACCATTACATAAAATCCTTCCATTGTTCATTCCTCCTTTTCTGGTGGGATAGTAAAAAATGCAATTATATAAAGAATCGTAGCACCTAATATGCTAAAAATACCAACACGGTAATCGAATTTTTCACTAATAATACTTCCAACAAACCCTGCTGTAAGAAGATATTTAACAACATCCATAAGCATTTCCCCAGTTTTTTGTCTTCTTTTACTGTGTTTCATGATTAAATTATATCACAAAAATGGAAAATCCATATGAATATTATTTCGAGTCGCGGAGCAAACGACGAGAGAAAGTCGCGAGGGAACTTGCAAAAAAAACATTTAACAATCTGAATTAGAGGG
This sequence comes from Nitrospirota bacterium, assembly GCA_016208875.1. Lineage (GTDB taxonomy): Bacteria > Nitrospirota > Thermodesulfovibrionia > Thermodesulfovibrionales > UBA1546 > JACQXD01. The sequence continues at coordinate 1,817 of JACQXD010000163.1, read as the reverse complement.
CGGAGATACAGACGACCTCCGCCGATTTGCCCGTTATCGGAGGGTTAGCATTTCTCCGTTTGTGGCAACTTTTGAACTTATAAGCAACCGAGACACTCATATTCAGATATCCCTTCTTTCATAAAATCATAAATGTTGAAACTTTACCTGTCCCATTTGTCCAGTTCGACCTGTCGCCCTAAAGCCGAGCCAAAGTATAAGAACAACAAACAGAATCCCAGCAATGATCAGTGAGGTCAATACCGTAATCATTCCTTTCATATAAACCAGCATCAAAATACCGAGAGCAATCACTACCATCAGACATGACAAAAGCTTTTCGCCATGATTATCCCTCGACTTTGTCTCTTTGATTAAGTTCATAATTTACGTCTCCGGAACCGTGATTTTGATCAGATCGTCAATAATCATTACAACTATCTTTCCCATTGCGATTTCAGCCGGAGCAGCATAATTGCTGCTGGGACTAATGGTTGCTTGCCCTCTTGCTACACCATCGGATTTGTAGGTTTTGTCCAACAAAATATTCCCTTGTTTGTCATAAACAATGACTTTATATTCTATGTGTGCCGTATAATCGGCTATTCTGAGAATAGCAGAATGATCTTCGCTGAACAGTGTAATATGTGGTTCTATTACTATCGAGACATCGATCTGTTCTGAAGGTGCATAGGGGGGCCTTTTTTCTACAATCATAATACCTTTTGAGACTCTCATGAATGTTTCCAGAAAAAGCGATTTGGATGCGGAACCGAAATCATAATCCAGTTTACTCATTTCCGCATTAGAAGTTCCTTACCAGTGGAAGTTTTGAAATTCAGTGTCCATATATAATCCGATTTTTACCGGGATACGCTTAGAGGCGAGTTCTTAAAATACCTCCACGTCCGTCATTCTCTCCATCTCTTAGGAATTTCATTTTTGTTCCCCTTTTTATGTGTCAGTTAAATTTTTTACAGCTCAAACGTGATCCCTATATTATTTATGCTCTAACCCTCCTTATCACCTCCCTTTGGTCTGTCATCTTTCCGGAACCGACAGTTCCTTGTTTTCTTCTAATGAATTTAGAGTCTCCCGCATAAATACCAGAATCTTTAGCCTCTGACGAATTTTATACACCTTTTACATTGTATTTGTCAAGAAAAAAATTACAACAAAAAAAGAGCATACATTGTAACCATTTAGTGGAGAGTGGCAAATCCCACAAAATCTCCTTTGCCAAAGAGGGGTAAAAGCTTGTCCCCCTTTGGAAAAGGGGGATGAAGGGGGATTTTAAGATAAATATTTTCCACCTTTCACTGAATGGTTACTATACATTGATAACCGCCACCGTGCGCTATAATGGAACCAAAAGGTGATGAAAGATGCAGAAGGCTAAGATAAAACCCGAGACGCCTGTCAGGTATATAAAAAATGCAAAAGCGATTTAAAAGGAAAGATTTCGGCAGATTGATATCTGGATAACGAGATATGAAATAGATGTGATTTAGGGAGATTTAGGGGTATTTCCCGAGAGCGTCTTATTGCGGACATACAGCAGAATATCTATAGAGACCATTACTGCATTCACAATGTATAACCATATCACAAGATCGAGGTTGTTAAAAATTTTATGGAATATGCCTGCAATATACCCTATTAAAACTATTATCAGGAAGATGACACTTTTTCCCGCAGTGGTTCTCGAAGTGTAAGATTTATAGATGGATACAGGCCACGCTGCACCGAAGCAGATGAGCATAGCAACCTCAAAAATACCATTCAAGTTACGAAGGAGTGCATAACTAAGGCGTCATTATTGAAAAATCTCCCCGATT
>JACQXD010000162.1 GCA_016208875.1 Nitrospirota bacterium | reverse complement strand
TTCGCGTTCCTCAACCAAGTCCACTTCCTGACCGTCGTATGTGCGCCAGAAGTATAATGATCCATAAATATTCCGATAGGCACATTTTTTCATTCGCTCTGTAACCATAAAGTTCTCCCACAAAATACCTATATCGTTTCTACTGTCAAGAGGGTTAAATTGAGATATAACTGCATTTCTAATCCCATTATCCATGAAGTAATACTTTGCCTTACTTACCACTTCCTTCCTGAGATTCCTGCTGAAACCTCCTATGCGTTTAATCACAAAGGCCTTTTCAAAGATATCAAGGTATCTGCCTACGGTTTTGACATCAAGCTTGATATGTGTTGCAAGCTCATTCAGCGAGACCTCGCTTCCTATTTGAAAGGCCACGAGTTTCAATAAATCGAGCAGTACCTTTGAGCTTTTGACCCTCTCAATCGCAAGGATGTCCTTCAGCAAATAAGAGTTCACTATTTCTTCAAGTACAGCTATTTTGTCCCGCCGATTTTTTGTAGTTATGACCTCCGGATAGGAACCAAAGATCAGGAATTCATCCAGCTTATTCTTTAACTCGTGACGGTTGTAAATGGAAAGGAGTTCAAGCTGGGCAACAGGATAAAGAGTTATGGTCGTTTTTCTCCCTGTTAGGGGTTCTCCTACGACCCCGGCAAGGTCAAAGGACGATGACCCGGTAGCAATGACCTTAATATTCCTAATCTGATCAACAATAATTTTCAGTCCCATCCCTATGTTCGGGATCTGCTGTGCCTCATCAATTGCAATCAGGTCGTATCCTGAGGCATATTCAATTATTTTGGTAAAATCCTGAGAGCTTAAAACCTGCTGGACCCTTATGTTATCTCCTGAATCAAATTTATATTTTGTTTTAACTCCCGATAGATAACTATCTAAAAGTGTAGTTTTACCAACCCTCCTCGGGCCATAGATAACCAGCACTTTATTAGGCTGAACCAAGTCTTCAAGGTCATATGCGCGTTTAATCATACTGGGTATAAGCTATCATAAATCCATAAATTTGTCAAAATTTATGGAATCATAATCCATAAATTAATGCAAATTTGTGGAGTAAGGTTTTAGGGGCAGTATAGCACGGAAGGGCAAAGAACATCCGCCAATCTCGCAAATTCCTCGATGCTCAGAGTTCCCGGTCTTCTCATAGGGTCTATGCCTGCACCGACAATCTTATCTTTAATATCCTCCGATATGGATTTAAGGGCATTTGCCAGAGTCTTTCTCCTCTGGGAAAAAGCGGTTTTCACAATCCTGAAGAAAAATTTTTCATCCTTTACCGTAACCGGAGGAGACTTGAGAACCTCCATATGTACAACTGCGGAATCTACTTTAGGGACAGGCCTGAACGCACCCCGTGGTATTACGAACTCAAGGGTCGGGCTTGTATAATATTGAACCATTATCGAGAGCACCCCGTAGTCTTTAGTATCCGGTTTTGCAACGATCCTTTGAGCCACTTCTTTTTGAACGGTGAGGGTCATGGATTTCAGATTATCTCCTTTTATAAGCCTGAAGATTATAGGCGTCGTTATATAATATGGAATATTCGCAACCACCTTGAATTCGGGAAGGTCCTCATACGGATAGTCAAGGGCATCCCCATTAATTAGCTCGATATTTTTGTATTCGCTAAGTTCGGCCATAAGTTTTTTATGGAGTTCTCTGTCTACCTCTATCCCTATAACCCTTCCGGCCCTCTCTGAAAGCAATTTTGTAAGTCTGCCTGGCCCTGGCCCTATCTCGACTACCGTATCTTCGGATGAAATACCCGAGACCTCGACAATTTTTTTTAGGATTGTCGGGTCATAGAGAAAATTCTGACCGAGATGTTTTTTATTCATGATTCACGATGCACGATTCATGATGCATGATTTTTTATCCTGTATCGTGTATCCTGTATCTTGTATCATGTTATATCAGCCTTATTCCTGCGTAATAGCAGCACGCCTCGTTATCCATGTCATTAATGAATGACCTTTCTATTCCGTCTTCGAACAGTATCCTTACGAGACAGAATCCGCCGTCGAGGGAAGAATGTTTTTCTTCGACAACGTCACCAAAGCCCCACACTTGATACCTGAGGTGCTCTACCTTGTCACCGACCCTTAGATAAATCCTCCGTCTCATTATTAATTATACTAATAAGACCATAAGTAAAGCCCCCTCACCCTCGCCCTCTCCCGCCGGGGGAGAGGGTAAGAATATTGCCCCTCCCTTGAGGGGAGGGGATAAAGGGGAGGGTGATTTATGTGGCTTTACTAATGAACTCCTTAGTAACATTACTTATATGATGATAGACTTACACACACATAGTTTATTCAGCGACGGAGAGCTCCTTCCGGCTGAATTGATACAAAGGGCGTCTGCAATGGGTTATAGAGCGATTGCCATTACGGACCATGTGGACCAATCAAATATTGACATTGTAATACCGGCGATTGTGAAGGCGATAAAGACACTTAAGGATTTTATCCCAATTACTGCAATCCCCGGTGCAGAGATCACACATGTCCCGCCGCCGCTGATACCGGTCATGGTAAAGGAGGCACGACATCTCGGGGCAAAGATAGTTGTTGTACATGGAGAGACGATAGTAGAGCCGGTACTACAGGGAACAAATAAGGCCGCAATAGCGGCAGGCGCCGATATACTCGCACATCCGGGTATTATTTCAACGGATGATCTGCTCTTTGCGAAGGAAAAGGGTGTGGCCATCGAGATTACATCGAGGAAAGGGCATTCTCTTTCCAACGGACATGTCGCAAAAGAGGCTGTAAAGTTCGGCGTACCGTTGGTAATAGATACCGATACCCACAGCCCATCAGATCTCATTTCTGTAGATACGGCAAGGCGGATATTGCTTGCCGCAGGTATAGATGAAAACCGGATAGAATCGGTTTTCGAGACTTCAAGAGTTATCATAGAAAAAGCTTTGAGGAGGGACTAATGCCGAGAGTTATAAAAAAGAGGATCGTTAAAAAAACAGCTTCCGAGATAAAGATGAAGGGAATCTTATCGAGGATAAAAGGATACGCAGGAGAGAGAAAGAATATTTTTGTTGCGGCAGCAATCGCCGTTATTATATCCTCTGCCGCCATTACCGGATTCTTTATATATAGTCACAGTCTTAAACGTGAGGCGGATAAACTTGGATATGAGGCGTACAAGACATATTATGGACTTTATCAAAAACAGCCTATCCCAAAAGACGAGCAATATAAAAAGGCGATGGAACTCTTTAAAAAGGCATATGATACAAAAAAGTCGCCTCTGTCTTTATTCTATATTGCAAATTGTTACTATGAGATGGGAAGATACGAAGATGCTATAAATACCCTCAAGGATTTAAATCAGAAATTCCCGGACGATGAAAGGTTCGTCCCTCTGTCTTATTTCAAAATGGCGATGGCCGCCCTTAAAAAAGGCAGCAGTGAAGATGCACTTAAATCTCTCGATGTCCTCTATAATTACAAGACCGGCTCATATAAAGACCTTTCACTTGTAGAGTCGGGGAAGATACTCGAGGCAATGGGTAGGTCGGAAGATGCAAAAAAGAAATATGAGGAACTGACTAAGAATTTTCCCCAGTCACCGTTTAGTGAAGAGATAAAAACAACGCTCGTAAAGAAAGAGAAAAAAGTTTAAAGTTTTGAGTCTATAGCTAAAAGCTGAAGCTGACAGCTTTCAGCTACTAATGAGTTAAAGAATTTTTTGCCCGCCACGAGCGGATTCGCCTGTGGAGAAAGCAATGTTTGCACTTTTTGGATTAATCATTAAGGACATTCTTTTTCTTATATAGAGATGTAACCAGCACCTTCTTATTTTTGATCCTATTCTTATTTTTGATCCTAACGGTCTTGATTTTCCTATATTTTTTATGTTTCGTATATTTTTTATTTTTATAAGATGCCTTCCTGATCTCAAATCTGTCGTCCCTGTCAAGTTCGAATTTCTCTCTCGGGGGAAGGGATATGACGGCTCCCGGGGGCAAAGGTTGTATTTTATCGATGGAATTGAGGACAAGGACAGCCTTTACCGTAATCCCTGCATTTTTGGCTATCTTCTGTATGGTAAACGGTATAGGTCTCGACGGTAAACCTCTCATCATCCGGAATGCCTGAGATATTTTCAAGAAACAGCTCCTTTGTACCGGCAGGTATCCTGAGCATATAGCCGGACATATCGGGAGGTGTGCACCATCTCCTGAGTTCGGGATTTAACTCTTTGATGACCTGAACCGTTGTATCCGCACACCTCGCCGCAACCTCAAGGTCAACGGGTTTGTTTACCGTAACCTCATCATAATCGAGCGGCAGGTGATATTCGATGTCTTTAAAACCGAATTCTTCGGGATTTATTGCGATCGTGCTCGCTGCTATAAATCGGGGGACATACTCTTTTGTCTCTCGCTTTATATGCCGGGTCCCTAACAACGACCAGTAGTCATCCGACTTTGAGCGGTTCAATGCCCTCAGTATCTTGCCCTCGCCTGCATTGTAAGCGGCCATCGCAAGATTCCATGAACCGAACATCTCATAAAGATCCTTTAAATAACTCGAAGCAGCCTCGGTTGACTTTACAGGATCCTTCCTTTCGTCCCTCCACCAGTCTATTACGAGTCCGTATCTCCTTGCCGTAGATGCGATGAACTGCCATGGACCGACCGCCCTCGCAACGGAATATGCGTTTGGATTAAAGCCGCTCTCGATCAATGGAAGGAATACTATATTCTCGGGAAGGTTTTTGCCTTTAATAATCTCCTTCATTAATTCAATATACTTTCCCGAACGGCTGAGCCAGAGGGAAAATCTTTCTTTTATCTTTTCCGTGAAAAGAGACATGTTTTTTTCTACTGCCTTTACTGCCACGGGATTTGATTCGTATGCCGCGATAGCCGGTTCTGAAACGGAAGGTTTTATGTCAGGCTCTGCCTTTATGACAGTCTCTCTGTTTACATTAGACTCTATAACTCCTGCTTCTTCCTGAGCTACTATCCGGCTGTCTGCGGGGTTCCCCTGCCGGCCGTCGGAGGCATAAAGCGGCAAGGTTAAGGATGCTATGAAGATAAATACACCTAATAATCGCATTTTACCACCTTTATATTTTTTAACCTAACCGGCAGTTTTTGTCAAGAAAAATAACCGGGGTGTTATAATATACGGCATGAGAACGGGTGAGATTTCATGAACTACACTAAAATCGCCAGCCCTTCAAACCTCAAAATAAAATATGCCCTCGATGTTAAAGCCAAAAGAAGCAGGTATAGGGGTGATGCATTTATCATCGAAGGCACGCATCTGATAGAGATGGCACTAACTTCCGGACATCGGATAGTAGAAGTTTTTTTTGTGGATAAATTCTCAGCAAAAAAAGAAGGGCAAAAACTCTTGAGACGACTTTTCAAAAGGTCCGATGAGATTTTTGAAGTTACGGAAAATATACTTAAAAAGCTTACCGATACGGAAACTCCACAGGGCATCCTCGCAATTGCATCTTATATACCCAAGAACTTAAATAATATCTTATTGAAGACCATACCTTTACTTGTTGTTATTGACGGCATTCAGGAGCCGGGTAATCTCGGAACAATCATAAGGACATCAGATGCTGCCGGAGCGGATGTTGTGATAATCCTTCCGGGGACATGCGATGTCTTTATGCAAAAAACTTTACGGGCAACTGCGGGCAGTATCTTCAATATACCGATCGTCCATACAGAAAGTAACGAAATCTTCGAATGGCTGTCCTTAAAAGGCATAGAATTGATTGTTACAGACACGGACGCAAAGCAATCTATATTCGATACAAATCTTAAAAATCCGGTTGCCTTTGTTTTCGGGAATGAGGCGCATGGCGTAAGCAGTCAGATGAAAAATAAAGCAGACGTGTCGATAAAGATTCCGATTCATGGAAAGGCGGAAAGCCTTAACGTTGCTGCATCTACTGCGGTATGTTTATATGAGGCGGTAAGACAGAGAAGAAAAAGTGCCTGTGTTTAGTGTCAGTGTCAGCTTTTTCTATCTTTTCACTGACACTGTTAACTGTCACTGTACTTACTTCGGTATCTTCAATTGTGCTACCTGAATCCTCGTTGCTGCCCTTTCCAGTGCTGCCTCTGCCTTGTTGAAATCAGACTCGGCATTTTTTCTGAGTCTTTCTTCTGCCCTTTTCATGGCAGCCTTTGCCCTCTCGACGTCTATATCTTCGGATCTTTCTGCACTGTCGGCAAGGACAGTGATTTTATCGGTACCGACCTCGGCATATCCCCAGTTTACAAAGTATATCTTTGTTTCATTCCCCTTTTTACTCGTGAGCATTCCGATCTTTAGAGTCGTTACAAAGTCTGCATGTCCCGGCAGCACTCCGAATTCTCCTTCACTGCCCGTACATAAAACCTCGTCAACGTCTTCGCTCACAACAAGACCATAAGGTGTAACTATCTCAAGTTTAAGTTTATTTTCCATTTAATAATTCTCTCCTTCGTGACACGTTACGCGTAACGCGTTACGGGTAACGAATTTTTATCTCGACCAGCCGAGTTTTTTGGCGTTTTCTTCGACCTCTTCGATCGGACCGACCATATAGAATGCCTGTTCAGGCACATCATCGTATTTCCCCTCTACTATAGCCTTAAAGCTCCTGATCGTGTCGGCAACCTTGACATATTTTCCCGGCCTGCCTGTAAATACCTCTGCAACATTGAACGGCTGGCTCAGGAACCTCTGCATCTTCCTTGCCCTCGAGACTATGAGTTTATCATCCTCTGAAAGTTCTTCCATACCGAGGATTGCAATGATGTCCTGCAGTTCCTTGTATCTCTGTAGTATCTTTTGTACACTTCTCGCAACTGCATAATGCTCTTCACCTATAACCTTGGGATCAAGTATCCTCGATGTGGAATCCAATGGATCAACCGCAGGGTAGATACCAAGCTCTGATATTTGTCTTGAGAGAACAACTGTTCCGTCGAGATGTGTAAATGCCGTTGCAACAGCCGGGTCTGTAAGGTCGTCAGCGGGAACGTATATTGCCTGCATTGACGTAATAGCACCCTTCTTTGTTGTTGTTATTCTTTCCTGAAGAACTCCCATATCGGTTCCAAGTGTAGGCTGGTATCCGACTGCAGAAGGCATTCTGCCGAGCAATGCAGAAAGCTCGGAACCCGCAAGTGTGTATCTGAATATATTATCTATAAATATAAGAACGTCCTGTCCCTCGTCCCTGAAATACTCTGCAGAGGTCAGGGCTGTTAATGCAACCCTTGCCCTCGCTCCCGGCGGCTCATTCATCTGACCGTATATGAGTGCAACTTTTTCGAGAACGCCCGAATGTTTCATTTCGCCGTAGAGATCATTTCCTTCCCTTGTTCTCTCGCCAACGCCTGCAAATACCGAAACACCGCCGTGCTTCATAGCGATATTATGTATCATCTCCATAATAATGACCGTTTTACCGACGCCTGCACCTCCGAACATTCCCATCTTTCCGCCTCTGACAAACGGGACCAGCAGGTCGAAGACCTTAACGCCGGTCTCAAAAACCTGGGTAACGGGTTCTTGCTCTACAAATTCGGGGGCCGGTCTATGTATCGGAAGTCTCACATCGGATTTCACAGGGCCGAGTTTATCAACGCCTTCGCCGATAACATTGAGTATCCTGCCTAATGCCCCCTTTCCAACGGGAACGGTAATCGGCTGGCCTGTATCAACCGCAGGCATGCCTCTTACGAGTCCGTCCGTAGCAGACATAGCAACTGTACGGACCTTATTGTCTCCAAGATGTGTGGCAACCTCAAGCGTAATCCTAATATCGGGGATCCCTTTTGAGGCGTCTCCTTTTTGGTCAATTGTTACGGCATTTAATATTTCCGGCAATTTACCTTCGAACTCAAGATCCACGACTGCACCGATAACCTGTGAAACTTTTCCTATATTACTCATCCTTTACCCCCAAAATAAAATTCAAAATTAAAAATTTAAAAACATCCCCCTTTAATTCCCCCCTTAGCAAGGGGGGATATAGGGGGGTGTTAATTTTGCATTTTGCTATTTGCATTTTGCATTATCCTTTCAATGCCTCAACACCGCCGACAATATCCATAAGCTCTTTAGTGATCGCGGCCTGTCGTGCCTTATTGAACTGGAGAGTCAGGCTGTTTATCATGTCATTGGCAGCCTGTGTAGCATTCTCCATGGCAGACATCCTTGCAGCCTCTTCCGACGCCTGCGATTCAAGGAGCGACCTGAATATCTGTATCTCCACATTCTTCGGCAGCAGGCTGCTGAATATCTCCTCTTTGGAAGGCTCGTAAATAAAATTATCTACCGAAAGCAATTCCTCTTTTGTCTCGATCGGCGATAATGGAAGCAATCTCGTAACAATTATCTTCTGTGCTACAACGGATTTGAACTCGTTATAAATCAGTATGACCTCGTCTATGGTCTCGTTTATATAACTCTCGATAATATCACTTGCAATCTCCTGGACATTCGAATACGCTACCCTGCCAGAGATGCCTGTCCATGATTTACGGAGTTGTATGCCTCTTCTCTTATAATAATCCCTTGCCTTTCTGCCCACGGTGCTTATGCCTACTTCAAACCCGTCTTTTTTAAGGGTTGAAATGTGGTTCATGGCTGCCCTAAGAATATTAGTGTTAAATGCACCGCATAAACCCCTATCGCTTGTTATTACGAGCACTTCGACATTCTTCCTCGGTCTGAGTTTAAGCAAGGGATGTATCTCGTGATCTGCGCTTGCTGCAAGGCTTGAAAGCACAGAGGCCATCCTATCGGCATAGGGTCTCATCTCAAACATCCTCTGCTGCGCCTTTCTGAATTTTGCAGCAGCCACCATCTTCATGGCCTTTGTAATCTTACTCGTGCTCTGAACCGCTTTTATTCGCCTTTTTATGTCTCTAAGTGTCGCCATATTCTTTCCTTATGATCCATGATGCACGATTCATGATGCAAGATTCATTGTAAATTTCAAAATTAGCAATTATCATTTTAAATTTTTCATCCTCCATTTTTTTACCATTGCTAACTGTTAATTTTGCAATAATAAATTTGAATTTTATCGTGAATCCTGTATCGTGTATCTTGTATCATGCTTTACGCCTGAAATCCTTTCTTGAAATCTTCTACTGCTGCAATGAGTTTTGCCTTTAGGGCATCATCTATAGCCTTCTTTTCTCCGAGTTCCTTTTTAACATCCGCTTTGCGGTCGTTCATATACCTCAGAAACTCTTCTTCGAATTTTCTAACGGATTCTACGGGTATATCATCTATAAATCCCTGAGTTGCAGCAAACAGGACCATAACCTGATCCACCATTGTCATCGGCACATACTGCCCTTGTTTCAGCAGTTCGACCATTCTTTTTCCTCTTTCGATCTGCGAGAGCGTTGCCTTGTCGAGGTCTGACCCGAACTGTGCAAAGGCAGCGAGTTCCCTGAACTGTGCAAGGTCGAGTCTTAATGTTCCTGCAACCTGTTTCATTGCCTTTGTCTGTGCAGCACCGCCGACACGGCTGACCGAAAGACCTACGTTAACGGCAGGTCTTACACCGGCATAAAAAAGCTCCGGTTCGAGATAAATCTGACCATCGGTGATCGAAATAACATTTGTAGGTATATAACCAGATACGTCTCCGGCCTGAGTCTCGATTATGGGCAGCGCGGTCAAAGAACCGCCGCCAAGTTCATCCGAAAGCTTTGCAGCCCTTTCAAGAAGTCTTGAATGTAGATAGAAGACGTCGCCGGGAAATGCCTCACGTCCGGGTGGACGTCTGAGCAGGAGCGAAAGTTGTCTGTATGCAGTAGCCTGCTTGCTGAGGTCATCATATATAATTAATGCATGTTTGCCGTTGTCTCTGAAATACTCTCCGATAGCGCAACCTGTATATGGTGCAATATATTGTAGCGGAGCCGGCTCGCTTGCAGTTGCGGAAACTATGATTGTATGCTCCATTGCCCCGTTTTCTTCGAGGGTCTTCATCACTCGGGCAATATTTGAACGCTTCTGTCCGACTGCAACGTATATGCAGGTGACGTCGCCGCCTTTCTGGTTGATAATTGCATCTATTGCAACCGCTGTCTTTCCAACCTGACGGTCACCGATAATAAGCTCTCGTTGTCCCCTTCCAACGGGTATCATCGAATCTATTGCCTTAAGCCCTGTCTGCATAGGCTCCTTAACAGGCTGTCTGTCAACAATACCGGGGGCAACTACATCCACTATCCTCGTATCTTTTGTATTGACAGGACCCTTCCCATCAATCGGCTGACCTATTGCATTGACAACCCTTCCCCTTAATGCCTCACCTACGGGTACCGACATGATTGTGCCGGTACGTTTCACAACGTCGCCTTCATGTATAAGTTTGTCTTCGCCGAAGAGAACCGCCCCGACGGTATCTTCTTCGAGGTTAAGGGCCATTCCCATAATATTATTCGGGAATTCGAGAAGTTCCGACGCCATGCATTTATCGAGTCCGTAAATTCTGGCTATACCGTCGCCGACTGAAACGACTGTTCCGACCTCGCTGACGTCAACCTTCTTTTCAAAGTCTGTTATTTGTTTTCTTAAAAGTTCGCTTATCTCTTCAACTTTAATCTCCATCATTACACCCCTTTAACTTAAATTCAAAATTAAAAATTTAAAATTCAAAATTAAGGATTCCATAATTTTGCACTTTGAACTTTGCATTTTGCATTTTATTTTATAAGTTCCGATTTCAATAGTCTTAATTGACCTTTTATGCTGCTGTCATACATCGTACTCCCGACCTTTACCAATATTCCTCCCAGCAACGAAGGATCCATAACAAAATCTATATCTACATCCCTGTCTATCGCCTTCTTCAAGGAAGCCTTAAGCCTATCTTCGTAGTCTTTACTTATCTCTATCGGTGTCAGGACGGTTGCCCTGGCACGTCTCTTCTTTTCGAGATAAATAGCAGTTGCTATCTTAATTATCTGAGAAAGGGCAACGATCACCCTTATTTCCGTCAGGTGTATTATAAATTTAATTACCTTTTCCGAGAGCTTTAATCTTTCGGCTACCTTTCTTAATGCAATTTCCCTTTCGGCCTGTGATATACCGGGGTTTAAGAGCAGGCTTTTGAACTCTTTGCTCTTTGCCGTCAGGTCTTCTATCACTACAAGTTCGGCCAATGCAGCAGGCATACTCTCGATACCGACTATATTGATTAGCGTCTTTGCATATTTTTTAGCCTCTTTTACAGGTTTCACTTTTTACCCTCTATCTTTACTAAGGATTCTTCGAGTAATTTCAACTGATCTTCTTTTGACAGCTTATCCCTGAGTTTTTTCTCGGCGAGTTCCATCGCTATCTCCACAGCCTCTTCCTTTATGGCCTCTTTTGCCTTTTTAACCTCGAAATCTATGTTGGTTCTGGCCTGTCCCAGTATTTTTTCCTTCATCTTCTCACCCTCTTCGATGAGCCTTGCCTTCTCTTTCTCCCCTGACTGCCGGGCAGATGTTATGATCTCCTCAACCTCTTTATCCTTGACCTTGAGCCTCTCCTCGACCTCGGCAAGTGCCTTTTGTGCAAGTTCTTTTGCTTCCCGTGCCTCCTTTAATGTCTTTTCTATAAGTCCGGTCCTGCCTCTAAGAAAATCTTGAAGTGGTTTTTTACCGAATTTATAGAGGATAAAGAACAGTATCCCGAAGTTCAATATCTTCCAAAAATAATCCATAAACAACGAAGGCTCTTTTCCCCCTTCACCGCCGCTCGCAAA
>JACQXD010000157.1 GCA_016208875.1 Nitrospirota bacterium | reverse complement strand
GATTTTGTATTTGATACCCTTTATGCTTACCATGCTGATTATTCCTTTAACTTTAATAGGCATAGACAAACCTGCCGGTGGGTTGGTAGACGATGTTGGCGAAACAATAAAAGGGAATACGCCGCTATCGAGACAGGCATATCTGATCAATGAATTTAGGGTAATCTTCACCTATCTCAGGCTTCTATTTTTTCCGGTAAATCAGAATCTCGACTATGACTATCCCGTATATCGTTCAGTCTTTAATCCACCTGTATTCTTATCGCTTTTGTTTTTGCTTTCTATATTTGGACTTGCAGTCTATTTATTCTATCGGTCACGATACACGATTCACGATACACGATTCACGATACATGATAAAAACAATACTCTCCTAAGGCGGGAATTAAAGGGAGATAACGTGCATCATGCATCGTGTATCATGTATCGTTTTGTTGCCTTCGGTATTTTCTGGTTTTTTATAAACCTGCTGCCCGAATCAAGTTTAATACCATTAAACAATGTGATCTTTGAACACAGGGTTTATCTCCCATCTGTTGGTGTTGTTATAGCTTTCGGTACAGCCTTATTCGGCGTTATACAACGAAGGGGTGGTAGTGCGACAGTGCGACAGAACGACAGGACGTCAGGACAGAGCAGTAGTTTTTCTTTTCTTTCTATCGCTCTGTCGCTCTATAGCTCTGTCGCTCTAATAGGTGTTCTTTCAATTGCCGCTTATCAAAGAAATACAATCTGGAAAGATGAGGTAAGCCTCTGTGAAGACATGGTTATGAAATCCCCGAAAAAAGCGCGTGTGCATAATAATGTCGGCCTTGCCTACCAACTCAAAGGATGGGATGACAGGGCAATAGAGCATTATCAGATGGCAATAAACTTAGATCCGGAATATATAACAGCTCATTATAATCTGTTCACCGTCTATGCGAATAAGGGATGGGCCAACAAAGGTAAAGAACATCTCGATATAGCCCGGCGTTTAATGAGGCATCAGAGAGGTAAGTGAGACTTTTAAGGGGTTACAATTTCGCTTAAAACTTTAATGCAACAATTGTACTAAGGAGTTTGTGAGTAAAGCCATTTACTCACAAAGGGCAAAAAACCACCCCTTCTTGACAAAAAAGTATTTTATGATAAGTTTTAAATATAACCCCTATGGAAAATTGGGGCAGATTAAATAAAATTATTGGAGGTTGGATATGGCAAGCAAAGAAATTATGGACATGCTCAATCAGGCTATCGCCCTCGAGCTGCAGGTAAGCATTCAGTATATGTGGCAGCATGTAACGATTCCCGGCATCAATTCGGAATCCATAGGAGGAATTTTCAAGAAGATTGCTATTGTGGAGATGAAACATGCCGAGGCGATAGCAGAGAGACTCGATTATCTCGGCGGCGCCCTCACAACAAAGCCCGCTCCTATCGAAGTCGGGAAGACGACAAAAGAGATGTTGGAAATGGATAAGAAGGCTGAAGAAGGGGCGATTAAATTCTATAAAGAGATAATAGCCCTTGCCGCCAAGGAAGGCGATGTTGTTACAAGGAAGTTATTTGAGGATATACTCTCCTCGGAAGAGGACCACCATAACCAATTTTCCACCTTGTTGGAGGGATAGAGATATTTACCCGTTAGAGATCATGGTCTCCACCGGGTTTATGCTCTGATTAGGAAAGGTTACGATGTTCCGCGACAGATCAGAGGCAGGGATTGACCTTGCTGAAAAGCTTAAAGATTATGCAGACAGTAAAGAAGTGCTTGTATTGGCGCTGCCGAGGGGCGGTGTGGTCACAGGCTTTGAGATAGCAAGGCGACTTAATGTACTCCTCGATGTTCTCATCGTGCGGAAGATAGGCCATCCATTGCAGCGGGAGCTTGCCATAGGAGCAGTATCCGAAACAGGGACGGTATTCTTGAACCGGGGCATCATATCTACATACAGGGTATCAAATGAATATATCGATGATGAAATTTCCAGACAGAAAGAAGAGATATCCCGCCGGATACATCTCTACCGCAAAGGCAAACCGATCCGGGAACTTAAGGGCAAAACTATCATACTGGTTGACGATGGAGTGGCCACAGGGGCCACAATAAAGGCAGCAATCGAAACCCTGAAGAAAGAAAAGATAAATAAATTGATAGCGGCAGTCCCTGTTGCTCCACCTGATACGGCAAAAGAACTCGAGAGTATGGCGGATGAGTTTATATGCCTTGAAACCCCATTGGATTTCATGGCGGTCGGGAACTACTATCAGGACTTTACCCAGGTCTCGGACGGGGAAGTGGTAGACTTCCTTCAAAAGGCAGAAAAAAAGAAGTGACACGGTTTAACCCTTCCCTTTCCTTCGGTGTAAGTTCTCCGATCCCCGCTGCCTTTTCCATCGCCTTTTCAAAGGCACTTTTTACTTCTCCCATTGTTAACCGACTCCTTTCTTCGAAAAGAAGAATTCCATATTCATTTATACCTAATTTTATATTTTAATCCAAAATACTACATTTAGGGATACAATGCTGTATGACCTGCAAAAAAAGTTGAATAAAAAGCAAAAAAGTATTAGACATTTTTATGTCAAGGGTGGAATAATTTCTGTATCTTGATTAAGAACAAACCGATTTATATAAAGGAGCAAACGTGAAAAACATTGTTAATCTGCTAAAAATTGAGGGTTTTGTTTTGTTTCTATTTCTACTAATCCTGATAACACCAGCCAGTGCATTCTATCTTCCTGATACCGGGCAGACAACAAAAGGAAAGGCAATAACCTGCCCTTCTGCCGGAGAATCTACTGCCCAGGATGGCAGCTATACGATAAACCCTCCATCGTATACCGTAAATTCGGATGGAACCGTATTTGACAATAACACAAGGCTCATGTGGCAGCAGCAGGACGACGGAATCGCCAGAACATGGGATGAAGCCGATAGCTATTGTGACAGCCTGGGTATTGGTGGATATACAGATTGGCGATTGCCGACAAAAAGGGAATTATTCGGCATAGTTGATTTTGGGCAATATGGCCCTTCTATTAATTCATCTGCATTTCCAAATACAAAAACAGATAACTACTGGACATCAACCATTTTATCTTCCTCCAGTAGTGCATGGTATGTTTATTTCGGCAAATTGGTAGTTGATGAAGGATGCATATATTATTAATTGCCTATGCACTTGACTCATGTTGCTTGAATGGCTATAATTGATTTTGTGCGTATCGAAAACTATCCAAAAAATCATATTGAATTCCTTGAGAGGTTTGCAACTGAGGAATCTTGCTGGGAATATCTTTGTAAACTC
>JACQXD010000156.1 GCA_016208875.1 Nitrospirota bacterium | reverse complement strand
GAAACCCGTAAAATCTGGTGCAGTGATGATCTGATCGGATATATCCATTTCCCCCATCATAAACAAGTTGTCAGGATTGAGAAAATCACGACAAATCTTAAAGGACAGAACCCCAGGCACGAAGTGAAATTCTGCATTACCAGTTGCGATACGCAGAAGGCCTTTTATGTTAATTTCTACTCCTATGAAGTATCTTCAGCCCCTTATAACTTCCTGCTTGAATTCTTTCCTGAACTCCAATTGGTTTCTTAAGCCGACTTTGACGTTGCCGTGTAGATCTCTCTTATCCCCTTCGTGTTTCAAGGCAAAATTATGTTATTATAAAAAATAATGTTGTTTCACGACATTCATGAAGAGTGCGGTGTCTTTGGGGTCTATGGTCATCCCGAGGCAGCCAATCTGACATACCTCGGCTTGTATGCATTGCAGCACAGGGGACAGGAAGGCGCCGGGATATGCTCCTCCGACGGAAGGCATCTCCATCTTGACAAGTCCATGGGACTTGTCGCCGACATATTCAGCGAAAAACGATTAAAAAAACTGCCGGGACATATAGCGATAGGCCACAACCGTTACTCAACGGCAGGAAGCAGCGTTCTGAAAAATGTACAACCTATAATGGCAAATTTCGCATTGGGTCCACTGGCCATAGCCCATAACGGCAACCTTGTAAATGCACCGGAACTCAGGGAAGAACTTGAAAAAGAAGGTGCCATATTCCAGTCTACATCCGACAGTGAGGTAATAGTTCATCTGATAGCGCATTCAAAGGCTGGAGACTTTTATGATAGAGTGATCCATTCCGTCAGACAGGTCAGTGGTGCATTCAGCCTTCTTATACTCAGGGAGAAAGAACTTATTGCCGTAAGGGATGCCTATGGCGTAAGACCTCTTAGTCTGGGACAGATTGACGGTGCATATGTCATAGCATCCGAGACATGCGCCTTCGACCTTATCGGTGCAACGTATATTCGCGATGTCGAACCCGGAGAGATGCTTATTATCGACGAGGCAGGGATTAAATCCATGCAGCCTTTAACCGCCTCACGACATGCCTCATGCATATTTGAGTTCATATATTTTTCAAGGCCTGACAGCTATATCTTTGGCGGGCAAAACGTGAACGAGATGCGGAAAAAATTCGGCGCACAACTTTCGAGAGAGTCTGATGTGGATGCAGACCTTGTTATCGCAGTGCCTGATTCCGGCGTACCGGCAGCAATAGGATTTGCAGAGGAGAGCAAACTGCCTTTCGACTTCGGCCTTATAAGGAATCATTACATAGGACGTACATTCATAGAACCAAAACAAAGTATAAGACACTTCGGCGTCAAGATTAAGCTCAACCCGGTTAGAAAACTTCTTGAGGGGAAGAGGATCATAGTAATCGATGATTCGATAGTCAGAGGAACCACAAGTAAAAAGATAGTGAAGATGCTGCGGGAAGGCGGGGGTGCAAAAGAGGTGCACATAAGGATCAGTTCTCCTCCTACCGTCGGCCCTTGTTTTTACGGCATCGATACACCGACAAGACAGGAACTGATCGCTTCATCCCATAATGCAGAGGAGATAAGAAGATATATAACCGCAGATACCCTTGTCTATCTAAGCCTCGAGGGACTTAAGCGTATAGTACCAATGTCCCATAATTACTGTACAGCCTGTTTCGACAATAACTATCCTATAAGTTTCCCGGGCGAGCATCTCGAGCAGATGGAGCTTTTCCTGAAATAACTAACCCCTTATTTATCCGGTAAGACCCTTACGACTTGAAGGATAAAGATAAAAAAGACCCCATGGTAATACGCATAACATGGTCACAATCCTCCAGTAAAAAAAAACTATAGCCCCATTATTTGAGCCAATTGCCGACCATCCGAATGTTGCAATAAGTTCTGTCCAGCCGATATTTCCCGGGGTCACGGGAATAACTCCCACAAGCATGACTACCGAAGAAACGGCCATGAGAGGAATAACGCCGGATACAGCTTCCCCTGTCATATTCGCAAGTATAAGCAGTCCCGCAAGGCATAACAACTGAACAGCAATACTTATCGAAAGGGTATAAACAAGATACCTCCGTTTTTTTGCAACGGCCCCGAAGCCCTCTACCATGTTATACAAAAACCCGCCGCGAAATATCTTGAAGGAAACTTCTTTCAATCTTTGTCTGATGCGCTTATCTTTGCCGAAAACAAGCAACACTAAGAATAAACCTATCACCACTGCACAGAATATTAATATGCTCCGAATCTCGCTTTGATAAGGGATTGAAACAAATCCCTTTCCCTGCGAGAGATATATGACGGAAGCACCACCGATCAGTAACAGGGCAAATAAGCCGAGTACCCGGTCCATGACGATTACGCCCGAACTCTTTCCCCTGCCGCCGCTTTCATTCTTTGTTAGAATATAACCTTTTACAATATCACCGCCCACCATGCCCGGGATTATCATATTGAAGAAATTACCGATCATTGTCAGATTAAAAATTTGAGCAAATTTCATCCGGACATCGGTTATCCTCAAAAGAAAGATGAGGCGGACGGAAGATAACATCTGTGAACAGATAAAGATAAACGCAGAAAGGATAAGGTAGGGAAGATTCTTAGGGTCAAGCAATCTTATAAAACTCTCTTTTGTTAATCTACCGCTTTTGAATAAGTACCAAAGAAATAGGATTGCAATACCGATCTTTAAAAGGGTAATAATGTGTTTTCTCAAAAAGGAAATATCCTCCGTAATCTCTTATCTGTCATCACTCCGGTATATTTTACCTTTTTTTATACTGCATCTTCCACCCAAAACCACCCATTTAATCCACAACCTGAGTATATCCTTGACCGAGTTGGCTATAGCTTTTAACCTTGTGCCCTTTGCTTCACCCTTTACTCTCGGAATGAAATTTATCGGCACTTCCTTTATTGTCATCCCGTTCCAGTAAGACTTTATCAGACCTTCTGGATTTGCAAAAGAACTTTTCGCTTCGTAGTTAACCGATTGAATCCACTTAGTAGGATAAAAGGTTACATTCTGAAAATCAGAGAGCGGTACCCTGAAAAGCAGTCTTATTACAAAGTAATTAATCACGGATACTATCGCTTTCTGTACGTTATCGGAACGCCTCGTAAGATGTTTCATACCGAATAATTTCAGAAAGGCAGCCATGGGTTTCAGCAGTTTTATTTTTACATCGACAGGTTTACTTCTGAAGCCCTGAACAATATCAAATGTCTTCAGATATTCGAGATATTCCCTGAGATTTGAAATATCATAGCTCCAGTCGATTGTCTGCCAGAATAGATATTCCTTTGATGCCCTCTGGATTGCCCTTCGGCTTGAAATACCGACATTGAGGTTTCTTTCATTTTGGAATATCTTCAAACTCGGATTTTTCTCCTGAAATGCCCTGGCTATTTCGTAAGTCCTGTCGGTGCTTCCATCGTCTATCAAAACGATCTCGTAGTCTTCAACTGTTGAATCCATTAATTCTACTGCCCTGTGGAGATACCCTTCTATAGAGGCTTCTTCGTTATATGCCCAACAGAGTAGCGATACACTGCGATCAAATTTCATTTTTACTAAGGGATGCATAAGTACGGCGTCATTATTGAAAAATCTCCCCTCGCCCCTCTTTGCCAAAGAGGGGGAACACACCCCTTAATCCCCTCTTGATAGAGGGGAATCTTTCCTCCCTTTGGTAAAGGGAGGTCAGGTGGGATTTTATAATTAATGTCTTCATACTTATGACCGTATTAGTAACTCTGCCTGTCCCTTAATGCAATTCCTTTTTCCCGCTTTTAGTAATAATCGGCACGGCCCGCATCCATAACTGCTTTTCCCACCATTTTTGGTTTTCTGTGTACCATTTGATCGTTCTTTTAAGCCCATCTCCCCATGCGATTTTGGCCTTCCAACTAAGTGTACTCACTATCTTTGATGCATCTCCGGTATGCCTGAAAACCTGACCCGGACGGTCTCCCACAAATGTTATCAGTGATTCATTTTTCCCCATAATCCTTACAACATCCCGTGCTATGGAGAATATGGAACGGTGGCTGCCGGAAGCCACATTAAAGACCCCTCCTTTTACTTTTTCGATATCCGTATGCATTACAATATCTATGGCATCGCATGCATCCTCTACAAATATATAATCCCTCGCAGCACTGCCGTCTCCATGAACCCGGATCGGTTCATTAAGAATACAACTTGTTATAAAACGGGGAATAGCCTTTTCGAGATGCTGGTATGGACCGTAATTATTAAAGGGACGAATAATTACGGCAGGGATATCGTAAGTTGCCCAATAGGAATATACAAGCCTATCCGCTCCTGCCTTTGCAGATGCATAAGGACTCATAGGCATTAACGGGTGATCTTCATCCATCATATCTTTTTTCGCAGTCCCATATACCTCAGACGTCGAGATATGTATAAATCTTTCTACTCTATCTTTATATTTAAGGACTGCATTGGCAATGGTTTGAGTTCCGATTACATCGGTTTCGAAAAAGATATAATTATCGTATATTGAACGGGTCACATGCGATTCGGCTGCAAAATGTACAACTGTATCTACATTTGAGACAAGGGTATCCACCAACTCGGCATTCCTGACGTTTCCATACCAGAAGATCAGTCTCTCATCATTGTTCTCATTGATATTGACGGGTAAGTTTTCGATACTGCCTGCATATGTTAATGCATCGAGTATAATGATCTTGTAATCAGGGTACTTATTATATATAAATCTGACAAAGTTACTCCCTATAAAACCTGCGCCTCCTGTAATCAAAATAGTCTTTTTCATCTTAAAATCCCTCCTAACCTCCCTTTGCCAAAGGGAGGAATCCCCCTCTTAGGAAAAGAGGGGTTAGGGGAGATTTTTATTCTCTCTTGTGTTTCTATGCAACATGTTTGTTTCATCTTATGACTGTCTCCTCTATCTTACCCTGCCCTTGTCTTTCATTTATAAGTATCGAAAGGCTTTCTTCACCATTATTTAAAAGCAGATCGATTACCGATAGATAAGGAACAAAATCTCCATGTAATTGTTCATATACGGGATGTTTATAATCCTGGAATTCAATCCTTATGCCATTTTCGGCAAAATAAGCCACATCCATATAATTTCTGCCGGCCGAACCTTCATAAAATGTATCGGCCTTAAAAAATTTGCACATCTTAATAAGTCTTTCAATTCTGTCCCCGGTTACATTAAGGGCAGAAGACCTGACTATTTTTTTATCACCCATTCCCAGACAACCGGCTAATTTTAGTATAAAATGCATATCGATGTCCACCAGATATTCCCATTCCCTCGAATAAGCGTCTTCGAATATATTTATGTATTTCTTATAAAACGGTGCCTTTGAATAATTCTGCCTTATAGAAAAAAAATGTTTTTTCCTCCAGTTCGCTTTGTTATCGATCTTGATCTCGGTTATCAACGGACTCTCTTCGAATTTGACATATACGGGTACGGTAAGCCACTGAACACCGTCAGCCGTCTTAATCCTGTTCCTGTTCCTCCAGCCCTCTTTGTCATACTGCACATCGTCGTAGATAACGAATACATCGCTCCGGTACATTTGTTCGAAAAAACCGAGCCATGGAAGATACCCGGGCTGAAGTATAGCGATACGCATAATTTATTTATTCTGTCTGCTTTCCGATTCGGCAATGCATCCCTCAACGTCTTGAATATTTAATCTGTCGAATTTCTCTCTGCGGCTGTCCTCGGCATTCTTCACGATCTTCCAATAATTATGCTGCCACGATCGATACTTCCAATCAGGACAGTTCTTGCAGAGTTCGATCTCGGTCCCCTTATGAGTAAGATGCATTTTTCTGTAATATTCGAATCCCTCCCCATGCCATATCTCTTTTATGCCCTTCTCATGGATATTCCCCATATCCGTAACGGCAGCTATATCGAATCCGCATACCATTACCTTTCCCCTCGAATCAATATTCAACCTCTCGAATATAAAAGGACACGGTATCATCCGTTCAGGAGGAAGATACGGCTCGGGGTCAGCAGATATCGAGGGATCATTTATTCCCCATGTAAGATATTTCCTCTTCTGAAAATTATCTACAAGCGGCTCCCAAAATTTCGCTATAGCCTCGATATCGACACCCTTCTGGTTTACCCCACTCGCTATTATCTTTGTTGCACTTTTCAATTTATTGCGCAGTTTGATCATCATTTTAATGTTCTTCCGCAGAGTATCCCAATTAAGTCCTCTCCTTACCTTCTCATATGTCTTAGCGTCTGCGGCATCAACGCTGAATTCTATCATATCGATCCCAGCCTCAAGTAATCGTCTGCTGTTTTCTTCCGTAAACTTAGAGCCGTTAGTTATAAGCCCTACTCTGGCTCCAACGCCCTTGGCGTATTCCATTAACTCTACAGCTTTAGGATGGAGCATCGGCTCTCCTCCTCCCGACATGCGCACCCATGCGCCGTACTCCCCGCACTGGTCTGCTATTATCTTAAAGGTATCTTCATTCATAAAAGGCCTGTCTTTATAATCCGCCCTAATCTCGGAATTTGTATAAGGACAATTCGGACATCTGGCATTACACACATAGACAAAAGAAAGAACACACATCATTGGAAATTCCTGCGCCTCGGGTCTTATACCGTAAACCTGCTGGGTATGTTCTATTTTCGTTTTTGTTTCCATAAACTTACTCCCTCTTACCACCTTTAAAACATTTCACGAATTTTATCCCCTGCCTAAGGATACCTTTATAGTTTCTTTCGCTATCATTTTCTCTCAGATACCCGTTCTTTTCGAATACCCTTTGTGCGATAAGATTATCCTTTAATACCCATGCCCATACGGATTTCAGACCTTTATCTCCTGCGACCTTCTCGATCATTTCGAGAAGGCTGCCGCCTATACCTCTATTTTGATCCTCAACAAAAAATGCTATTTCTCCATCCCTGCTCAGATATAGAATTGCCGCTCCCAATAAAATGCCGTCCTGCACAATTCCCCTTACTTCTATATCGTTTCTCCCGATCCATTCTTTTGTCTCATCTATATTTACCGGTAATGTCAAAAGTAACTCTGTATATCTATTCCTCAGACTAATATATTGCTCTATTATATTCTCATCTTCCTTTATATCTACGTACCTCATTTTTTTATCCAAAATACCTCTCCCACCAAATCTGAAACATGAGCCTCTTGCAAAAGTCTTTATTCGTCATTCCCGAGGTCTTTATCGGGAATCCAGTATTCTTTAAAATCAAAGACTTCTGGATACCCGCTTTCGCGGGTATGACAACAATAACGATTCGCTCGATACTTTTGCAAGAGCCTCACATTATAAGGTTTTTCAGAATGCGGTCAGAATCCATTTCGCTTTATACACTGATAAAATTACCAAATGATCTTTAAATTCCTCCTGCGTATGCGATCTCAAAAAAGGCAAAAGAATTCTTACAACTTTTTCTGAAGTTGTAGGATTAACTTTAATGCGTATAACACCCGAATGCCTGCTGAGAGGAAGAATTACCCAATCGCCAAAATGTTCATCAAGGGTTACAAGAATCCGATTGTCTGCTATTGCTTTATGTAAAACTTCTTTATCGTCAGCCCGAGCCTGTCCTATTTCAGAGGCGCGCAAGACATCATGTCCTTCCGTCCGGAGCGCATCTGCAATCCTAATATTAAACATCTGGTCAAGATATAGTCTCAGCATATCAGGCATTGCTGGTTTTCAGTTCAGAATGCTCAAGAAATGACCTTGCATATCGAATGGTAGCTTTAATATCTTCAATCGTCAGCTCGGGATAGCCTGTAAGCAAATCCTGCCATGTTTCACCTTCTGCTATCTGCTCAAGTATAACTGCAACCGGAATTCTTGTCCCTTTGATGACAGGTCTTCCATTACAGACCCTCGGGTTGATTTCAATTCTATCTAAATAACTCATAAAATCCTCCATATTTTTATTGTATCGTGGTCATAGTTTATCTACTATCCAAAATACCTCTCCCACCAAATCTGAAACATCATTAAGTTCCAGACCTTGCCTGCATTGCTTCTGTTACCCGAATAATAGTCCTGCAGGATATTCTTTATTATATCCATATTGAAAAAATTATGTCTGCCAAGTCTCTTTTCAGAAAGTATATCCATACTGTAATCCCTGAGCTTTTCTACCATCCAGTCGAAGATAGGAAGAACAAAACCTTCTTTCGGCCTTTTAACGATTCCCTCCGGCAGCAGACGTACAACCGACTGTTTTAAAATATCCTTCACATTTCCGTTTTTAATCTTCATATTGCCCGGAATAGTCGCAGCAAATTCCACGAGCCTGTAGTCAAGAAAAGGGGAGCGTATCTCGATGGAGTGGGCCATCGAAAGAAAATCCACAAAGGCAAGAACCTGGTCGGGGAATATGGTATTCCACTCCATTTCAAGAATTCTATTAAGAGGATCTTTTGAGGTTAACTCGTCAAAATTTCTCCGAACAAGGGAAAATGAGCTTATATTATTTAATCGTGACCTAAAATGGTCGGATAAAAGACTCCCTTTCTCTTTGTCGTCGAAGAGATAAAGGTAATACCGCCATTTCGCCTCATCCCCGCCGGATTTACTGAGAAGTTCTGATAGGAAACTTATGTCGCATGGTTTAAAGAGTGACTTCTCATCCTCTGTAAGACTGCCTTCTTTAATCTTATAATGGAGTCTATTGAAATGGTGCATTGGCATGGCAGTTCTATGCGAAAGGTAACTGCCAAAAAGTTCATCGGCTCCATCACCCGATAGTGCTACCTTTACATGCCTTTTTATGAGTTTCGAAAGGAAAAATGTCGAGATCGTTCCGGAAAAAGGCTGGTCGAATGCACCGATCACATTTCCTATATCGTCAACCAACTCCTTATGAGACATTATATACTCGTAATGTTCTGTTTTATATGCCTGAGAAACCTTTCTCGCATAATATAAGTCGGCCTCCTTATTCTTTAATTCAGCTTCGTAGCCAAGCGAAAAGGTCTTTACGGGTTTATCGGTAAACCTCGTCATTAATGCCACAACCGAACTCGAATCAACCCCGCCGCTTAAATATGCTCCAAATGGAACATCGCTTACCATCCTGAGCCTTGTAGCATCCTCTAATAATTTTAATATATTATTTTTTACATAGAGTTCATCGTAATCTTTATTTTCATTAAATCTGACCTTCCACCACCTATTTTTTGAAAGCTTGCCCTTAGAGAAAGTCAACATCTCTCCTGGTAAGAGGGAATAAATTCCCTTAAATACGGTAAGCGGTGCAGGGACATTTTTAAAGGTAAAATAGTGATAAACTGCTTCATAATTAATATCACGGGTATAGACCGGATGGGCGAGGATGGCTTTTATCTCAGACGCAAAGATAATATTATCGTTTACTACCGAGTAAAAAAGAGGTTTAACCCCCATCCTGTCCCTTATCAAAAAGAGCCTTGAAGACTCCTCGTCCCATAGGGCAATTGCAAACATCCCGTTTATCCTGATAGGGAAATCAATACCGTATTCCTCGTAGAGATGTACAATGACCTCCGTATCCGAATGGTCTGTATAGAACCTATGTCCCTTTTTCTCTAATTCATCCCTCAGTTCCCGGAAATTATATACCTCCCCATTGAATACCGTCCAGAGCGTCTTATCTTCATTGTGTATGGGTTGACGGCCTGTGGTCAGGTCGATTATACTCAATCTCCTCATCCCGAGATTTATTTTCCCATTAGAATAAAAACCATCTTCGTCAGGGCCTCGATGGAAAATGGACTCGGTCATCCTCTTCAGGACAGGTTCATTCGAGCTGCCTGTAAATCCGCAAATACCGCACATAAGAACTACAGGCAATAGGCAATAGGCAATAGGTTATAGGTTATAAAAATATTATCTCTCAATATGACCCATAACCTCTCACCGCTTACCTGTTTTCATAGTATTCTGCCCTCGCAGATTGCCAGTCCCGACAATCTCTGCAGTTTTCCGGAAGGTAATCAAAATTCTTCAAAATATGCATATCTCTAAGCTCTTTAAGTCTTCCTTTCCATATCTCTCTCAGCGATTGCTTATTAACATCTCCGGCTACAAATCTTGCATCCAGATCCACGGCACATGTCACTACCTTGCCCGTGTCGGTAATGGACATGGTTTGCATTGCCCAGTAACAGGGCCACCTGTCTTCATTTCCGAGGACTAAATTAGGGGCATCTATTAAACCTGCCCAACTGACCTTCGGTCTTATCTTTACGGCAGCACCATGTTCGCTCCAGAACTTAATGAAATCTCCTTTCTCGCCCGCATTAATATCCATCTCTACGAACTGAACAAAGACCCGTGGATGTTCGGAATTCATCTCCTTTTTCAGACCGAGTAGATTTATAACATTGTTGACAGTCCTTTCATAATTTCCACCTACCCTTACCTTTTCGTAAGTTTCGGGTCTAAAGGCATCTATCCCGATATATATGGCATCAAGCCCTGATTCTATCAGCCTCTTTGCTGCATCGCTGTCAAGCAGATTGGCATTGGAGTTTAAGACCACATCCGTAAGACCTTTACTCTTAGCATAAGCTATCAT
>JACQXD010000037.1 GCA_016208875.1 Nitrospirota bacterium | reverse complement strand
CTTGCACCCATATCAATAGAAAATAATAATGTAGCTTTATTTATGCAAGCATATATAAAAGCAGATTTGTTTTTTGTCGAGCAAACATTATCCCTTAACCTCCTTTGTCTAAATCCATGAACCCGCTTTGAGGAATTACTTACTTTTCACTAAGCCTTACAATGTCACCAACTTTGAATCCTTTCCCTGAGAATGGACTGGCTAAAGACATATCATTATTGTCACCACTGTCATTCTTTATAATTTTAACCTGTCCCACATAATCTTCTGATACGCCAATTTTTACTTTTGTTACAGGGTCGAGTATATCTTCCACACCCCTATAAACGTCAAGTTTATCCCCAACATTTATACCGCATTTTTGGCCTCCATTTATAAATATCTGACCACCTTTGATATAAGCGATCCTACCCGACCATTTTCTGGTTCCAAGTTGTTTAACCATATTAACCATAGCTTTTGTTAGAGCATCTCTTAGAGCTCCATCTCGCAAATCGGTATCGTATGTCGATTTTGAGCCCATCCCTGCAACCTGGCTGGTTGCCTTTCTATAAATACCTGCCCCTGAGTCAGCAATTATCTGTGCACCCGTAGCAGCATCAATTACTCTGTAATCAACTGTTACACGGGCTATCTGTTCCTTTCGTTGGTAAAGTATGAAATCTTTACCTTCCTCTGCCTCTGAGTATGCGGTAATAGCACCCGTTACTATGGCATTCAAACCGAGTATTTGTCCTATCTTCGCAGCTGTATCCGGGGTTACTAAACCTGAAGCTCCTAATTTCTGTTGCTCAATTATTGAGCGTATATCTTGTGCTGAAATAATAATAAAACGCCCTGTCTTCTGGAGAATTGTCCCGAGTATATCTGCTGCTGCCTCACATATACCGAGAACCTTAGCTGGAGTTTTATTCTGAAAGTTAACAACACCAACCCTAAGCTTCGGCCCATTATATACGTCCTTTTCTGTAGGTGCCAATTCCTTTGATGTCTCAGTTACAGTTGTATCATCTCTAACTGCACCGCTTATGGTTGCTGCACATCCGCTCAAATTTGTAATGGCCAAAATAATCATTACACTTATAATTAAATATCTATACACCTTATTATCCCCTCCTTATAAATTTTTTACTGCTTTTCTACAGCAACCGGTCCGGAAGGTATAGTTTTCTTTAGCTTAGAAACTACTGCATTGGTTTCTTTTCCTAAAGGATTCACTTTAAGTGCTTTTTTAATCGCAGATTCTGCAACCGTTGTTGCAGCGGCCTTTATTGCTGCCAACGGAGTTATGTTAAAGTCCGAACTGCTTTCCGCCGCTTCATTTTCCCATATAACCTCGCCTGTTTTTACATTTACTAATTTAAATTTTGCCTTGACCTTCCTATTATTATAAAAACCCGTTATGAGCTGTTTAAACTCTATAAGAGTACCATAAAAGAGACCATCGACCCCGAGAAGCTTTCCCACTTCTTGTGGTGAGGGGGCTCCTGCACCGGGATTAGAGCAGTCGAGTTGACCCCCAAGGGTAATACCCATCTTATCCCTAAGTGCTTCGTCTATATTCTCGAATGGCATTGTTTCATAGAACCTGGCTGGCACTATTTTATCGAATGCTTCTCTAACAAAAACAGGACCATCAAGGTCGTTAGTATTATTTACCATAGGCAACACGGCTACCAGTTTTACAGGGTTCTTAGTATCTGGCGGCGGTAATGTTGCACACCCAGCCAAAACAACCATAGCGAGTATCATCACCCATAGTATCAATTGGTTTTTGCACGTAATTTTTGATTGTCGGATAAACATCTTCCTTAACCTCCTTTGGTGTGAATTTAGGGTGCTTTTTTTTAGATTTTTTATTTAAAGGCAGGAGAATCTGTCTGTCTGTCTGTCTGTCTGTCTGTCTGTCTGTCTGTCTGTCTGTCTGTCTGTCTGTCTGTGCAGGATTGATGCCATATTACTTTATTACTCCAAGAAATTTACCTATCAGGTCTATTGCCTTGGGACTAACAAGAATAATCACAAAAAGTAACATTAGAAAATAAAGTCTTAATTTCCCTTCAATATCTACTTTTACAGTCTGTATTTCTTGTCTAACGGTCTGTATTTCGCCTTCCAGCTTTGCAATATCTGCCTTTGTGGCGAGTTCTTTAGTGAGTTCATCCTTAAGCTCAAGTTTTTTCTGCAGCGCCACTGCCTCTGCCTTTTTTTCTATAACATCAAGACCGATTTCAATAGCAGAGGCAACTTTCTTTGCCTCTTCTTTACCAAGTTTTTCTTCGAGAAGTTGATATAACTCTATGGATAGTACTTGCGGCATGTAAATTTATACCATTACATAAATAGCGTTGTCAATCAATTAACACGCCCTTTTTGAAATCTTTATTTTTCTGATAAAGACTTAAATCTGTCTGTCTTTGCAGGTTTGATGCCATATTACTTTATCACTCCAAGAACTCTTACAAAAAACTCCAATGCATTCTGATTTAGAAAGATAATTGTAAAGAACAGAATTATAAACATTATGGTGAATTTACGGTCAAGCCTTAAAATCTCTTTTTCTATCTTCCCTTCAAGCCTTGCCATATCTGTTTCTATCTTTCCCTCAAGCCTTGCTATATCTGCCTTATTTGCAAGCTCCTTTGTAAGCTCATCCTTTAATTCAAGTTTTTTTTGTAAGGCTACTGTTTCTGCTTTTTTCTCAATGGTATCGAGAGACGCCTCGATGACTTTAATGACTTCTTTAGCCTCTTCTCTGCCAACCTTCTTTTCAAGAAGCTCGAATATCTCAATAGGTATTACTGTTGCCATTGTTTTCTCAATAAAAGTCTATCTTAGGAGTAATTGTCTTGTCAAACAAAAAATTAGGATGTTCTCACAGTTTATACCCGATCTTTCGCAGAAATTCCTTTCTGTGAGCCTTGTCCTCCGGCAACTCTACTCCTTTAGGGGCGAAACCGTCAATTACGCCTAGTACACCATTGCCCTGAGGCAAAATAGCTATGATAACCTCAACCGGATTTGCCGTAGCACAGAATATCCTGCATACCTCCGGACAGTTCTTTACCTGATTGAGCACATTTATGGGGAATGCCTCTTTCAAAAGTATACAAAATACATGACCGGCACCCAATGCCTGAAGGTTTTTCACGCATACCCCGATAAGTTCATCGTCATTACCTTCTGTCCTTATTAGACATGGTCCCGATGCTTCTGTAAAAGCAATACCGAAACGTGCACGCGGAACGGTCGTGGCGATTATCTCATAAAGGTCTTCCGCCGTCTTTATGAAATGGGTCTGACCGAGTATTATATTGCAACCTTCGGGTATATCCATTTTCAAGGCTTTAAGTTCCATATTACCTCCTAAGTTGTTAGTGAATAGTATTAAGTGAATAGTCGGACTAATTTTACACTATTCACTATTCACTGTTCACTATTCACTGTTCACTGTCTTTATTGTGGTATAATGAAAATAAATTTTTTCGGAGGAGATGTCAAGTATAAATTGATAAATAAGAGATTTAAATTCATTTTTTGTTTCTCACTCCTTATTTATCTTTCGTTATTCTTTCCTTCGCTGTCAACCGGTACGGAAATAATCGGCCCGGATACAAAGGTTATAAATAATGAAATATTCGTTACGACCGGGTTGATGCTCGATGAGAGTCAGATTCAGGATTTTAAAAACGGGATCGCAAAAGAGATTACTTTTTTTATTGATCTCTTCAGGGTATGGAAGGTGTGGCCCGATGAATTTGTTCTCGGAAAGACCATCGTTAAAACGCTTAAATCCGATCCCATCAAAAAAGAGTACGTGGCAACATCCTTTGACGGAATGACTATAATAGAAAAGAGGTTCACCGAACTCGATTCCCTCCTGAAGTGGTCTTTAACCGTGAATAATCTAAAACTTACGAGCATAAGAGAACTCGATCCTTCGGACTATTTTGTCAAGGTAACTGTCGAATCCAGATTAAGCAGGCTTCCTCCCGTTATCCGTTACCTCTTCTTTTTTGTACCGGATAAAGAATATAAGACAGTGAAAGATTCTCCGAAATTTCCTATAGGGAATAATAGATGAAAAAATTTAAACATCTTCTTATGCTCTCGGGTATTCTCGTATTTGTGCTCGCTGCCTTCATACTCGAACTGTATTACATTAAACTTGAAACCGTATCTATCCAGACAAGGGTCATCCTCCTTGTTCTTCTTAATCTGAATATAACCGCCCTGGTGACACTGATGTTCTTTGTCGGTAAAAACCTCATCAAGCTCTACATAGAAAGGAAACAAAAAATATTAGGATATAAGTTTAAGACCAAGATCGTCGTCGTATTCGTTGTACTTACATTCATACCGGCAGCCCTTTTATTCTTTATATCAAGCGGTCTGGTCACAAACTATATAGACAAACTGCTTACACCGCAATTTATACAACCTCTTTCCGGTTCGATAGAGGTTGCAAAGTCGGTCTATGAAATGGAACGAAGGAAGACCCTGCAATTTGCAAAGGCAACGGCAACCGGAGAAAAATCTTCGGAATACAGAATAACCCGAATGAATAAAGTCCCGGATAACCCTACAGAAACCATTAGAACTGCCTTTGAAGGAAAGGAAGGCACAGAGGTAATCTCGGGCGAGAACGGAGATACTGTAAGGGCTGTTATCCCTGAATATTCCTTCGGAAAACAGATAGGCGTATTGATCGTCGAATCTTATCTACCTAAGGAGATCACAGTCAATGTAGAAAAGATAAAAAGCGCATATGAAGATTTTATAAAATTAGAGGCTTGGAAAATGCCTTTGAAAGTAAATTATCTGTTAATACTTGCATTTTTTACATTAATTGTCGTGTTCATGTCTCTGTGGGTAGCGTTGAGGATCGCAAAAGGGATTACCGATCCCGTACAGATTCTTGCTCAGGCCACAAAGACGGTAGCATCCGGGGACCTCACTGTAAACCTGAGTCTTCAGCGGGAAGACGAGATAGGGCTGTTGGTAAATTCGTTCAACCACATGGTGTCGGAACTTAGAGAAGGGAAGGAGACGCTTCAAAAGGCATACATGGAATCCGACAGGAGAAGGCTGTGCATGGAAAACATACTCTCTAACATCAACTCCGGGGTCGTCTCCCTCGATGTCCCCGGTAAGATATTGACGATCAATAACGCTGCATGTTCCATCCTCGATGTAACTCATAACGACATAATCGGCAAACATTATAAAGAATTATTGGCGAGGATTACCTCAGAGGAACTCCATGCCATGATCAACGGTATAATAGTAAAAGACCTCGGCAGCATCGAGCGGGAGGTTGGTGCAATAATAGGAGAAAAACGGCTTATATTAAGGGTCTTTGTTACAACACTGAGAGACGATACCTCGATACCGATCGGTCTATTGGTGGTGTTTGATGACCTGACCGACGTTATAAAGGCCCAGAAGACCCTTGCATGGGAAGAGGTTGCAAGACGTATAGCTCACGAGATTAAAAACCCTCTCACCCCGATAAAACTATCAACGGAGAGGATGTTAAAAAAATGGGAGCAGAAAGATAAGGATTTTGATCTGATATTCGAACGTTCTACAAAAACAATAGTAAAGGAGGTAGACAGTCTCAAAAGACTCGTTGATGAATTTTCGAGGTTGGGTAAGATGCCTGAAATAATAAAGGCACCCACCGGTTTTGCGACCGTAGTAGAAGGAGTACTGGAACTATATAAAGACTATAAGGAGTTCGGCATAAAGGTATCCATCCCGGATAATCTGCCGCTCATTGATTTAGACGGAGAGCAATTCAAGAGGGTATTAATAAATATTTTTGATAACGCATTTCAGGCTATGGGGAATAATGGTAATATAGAACTTAAAGTGCATGCCGATAAAAATGCCAATAGGGTTTATATCGAAATTGCCGATGACGGTCCCGGGATGAAGGAAAACGATAAGGAAAAAATATTCCTGCCGTATTTTTCTACAAAGAAAGGCGGCACAGGCCTCGGCCTTGCTATTGCAAACAAGATCGTTACGGAACACAGAGGTAATATCAAGGTAAAAGACAATATTCCAAGAGGGACTATCTTTACAATAGAGATACCGCTAAAGAGTTATGAGATGTGATAATGTGGACATTGAATATTTAGAAAATCCCTCCTAACCTCCCTTTGCTAAAGGGAGGAATAATACCCCTCTTTGGCAAAGAGGGGCGAGGGGAGATTTTCTGAATAATGTCTATTCAATTACGAGAACCTTAATAACGATTTTTGATATTTGATTTTTAATTTTAAGGTAAATCGGTGAAAGGGTATAAAGGAGATTTAAAGTGTTAAAACCTACAGTCCTTATCGTGGATGACGAAGAAGGAATAAGGGAAAGCTTAGCCGGCATATTAGAAGATGAGGGCTATGATGTATTGAACGCAAAGTCCGGCGAAGAGTCCTTAAGTATGCTGAAAGAGAATTCTCCCGATCTTATTTTACTCGATATATGGCTTACCGGGATGGATGGAATTCAAACCCTGCAGGAAATTAAATCGCTCAGGCCGGATATTCCTGTAATTATGATATCCGGACACGGTAACATCGAGATCGCTGTAAAAGCAGTAAAGCTCGGTGCATACGATTTCCTCGAAAAACCGCTTTCATTGGAAAGGGTCTTGCTCGTATCAAAAAGGGCGGTCGAAAAAAGAACACTCGAGATAGAGAATATTTCTCTTAGAGAAAACCTGATAAAAAGGCATAAGCTTATCGGCGAATCTAACAAGATAAAGGAACTTAGAGAACAAATAGAGATGGCTGCGAAGAGCAATAGTCGAGTCCTGATATCCGGTGAGAGCGGGACGGGAAAAGAAGTAGTTGCGCATCTTCTGCATGAGAAAAGTCCGAGATCAGGGAAACCGTTTATCGAGGTAAATTGTGCTGCCATACCGCAGGAGCTGATAGAGAGCGAACTCTTCGGTCACGAAAAGGGTTCTTTCACAGGTGCGCTCGAAAAAAAGAAGGGCAAATTCGAACTTGCCGACGGCGGGACATTGTTCCTCGATGAGATAGGAGATATGTCCCTTCAAACACAGTCAAAGGTTCTGCGGATAATCGAAACCCAGGAATTCCAGAGGGTAGGAGGAAATAAAAATATAACCGTTGATTATTTCAGATTGAATGTTATTCCCTTATCCATTCCAACTTTGAGAGACAGGAAAGAAGATATAGCGATTCTCGTCGAATATTTTCTCGAGTCCCTTGCAATAGAATACGGTAAGCACCCTAAAAAAATAATGCCCGATACACTGACGGCCATCGAGTCGTACAACTGGCCTGGAAATGTGAGAGAACTTAAAAATATCCTCGAAAGACTCGTGATAATGACGCCTTCCAATTCCATCACGGATAGGAATATTTTCATATCCGATAAACACAAGGAATCTAATTATTTCGGATTCAAGACTCTAAAAGACGCCAGGGATGCCTTCGAGAAAGATTACTTAATAAAAAAACTTGAGGAAAATAACTGGAATATATCTAAAACAGCAGAGGTACTGGACATAGAAAGAAGCAACCTCCACCGCAAGATTAAGGCTTACGGGATAAAGATTCCATAAGGGACATGTACAATAGAAAATCATTCACCGATCTTATGTAATTTCATAAGATTGGTTTTGCCCCGGGTCAATAGCGGTGAACTTGCAGTTATAACGATATTATCGCCTTTCTTTGCAATCCTTGCCTCAAGCAATGATCTCTCAACCTCCTTTATCATCTCATCTGTGTTCGACATATGACGCATGAGTGCTGGAGTCAGGCCCCAGAACAATGACATCCTGCGTTTAACCTCGATATAGGGAGTGAAGGCAATAATCGGTATCGCCGGTCTGAACTTCGAGACAAGCCTTGCCGTAAACCCGGACTGGGTGAATGCAACAATGGCCTTAGCCTTAATATCTTCCGCAGCAGTACATGCTGCCTCCGCAACAGCACCGGAGAAATCAATAGGCTGATGGCTGATGGCTGCCGGTTGATGACTAAATTGCGATTCGGTATATCTTATAATCCTATCCATCATTCTTACAGCATCCACAGGATACTTTCCGGTTGCAGTCTCTGCCGAAAGCATAAGTGCATCAGTACCGTCTATAACTGCATTCGCTACATCGGTAGCCTCCGCTCTCGTAGGTCTTGTATGCCCTGTCATTGACTCGAGCATCTGCGTTGCCGTTATTACAAGTTTTCCTTTACCATTGGCTTTATTAATAAGCATCTTCTGGATAATCGGGACTTCCTCGGGAGATACCTCAACGCCGAGATCGCCCCTCGCAACCATTATCCCCTCCACTTCATCGAGAATATCATTTATATCATCGAGAGCCTCAGGTTTTTCGATCTTTGCTATCAAAGGCACTGTTTTATGCCTTTTCTTAATCCATTCTTTCACTATCCTTACGTCCTCTGCACTCCTTACAAAAGATAGTGCTGTATAATCAACGCCAATCTCCAGGCCGAACTCAAGATCCTTTCTGTCTTTCTCCGTAAAAGCAGGCAGGGTCGTCCTCGTATGCGGAAGATTTACACCTTTTTTGTCTTTTAATATCCCACCTTCGATAACCCTCGCCCTCAACCCGTCTTTGGTCTTACCTATTACCGACGCCTGAATCAGTCCGTCGTCGAAGAGTATTCTATCGTCTATCTTTACATCTTTTTTAAGTGCCGGGTAGGAAATATATATGTGTTTGTCACTACTGATCTCGCTACCGGCATGGAGAAATATCTCATATCCCTTTTTCAGTTCAACGGAGGTGCTCGAGATAAGACCAACCCTAATCTTAATGCCCTGAAGGTCCTGAAGTATGGCAACAGGTTTATTTAGTTTCTTAGCCTCTTCTCTTATAAGATTAAAGACCCCTCTGTGGAATACATGCTCCCCATGCGAAAAATTCAGGCGGGCAACATCCATACCGCTCCTTATAAGCGAACGGATCATCTCCCTGCTCGATGAAGCCGGACCTATCGTGCAAACGATCTTTGATTTTCTAATATCCACGGCCTTCACCTATTTATATGTCTCTCAGAAGGAAAAGTCAAGCGAGGTTTTAATGACTTTAAAAATAGGTGTGATAAGAATGCTCTCTACAAAAGAGTCCGAAATCAAAAGTTGGAAGTATTTTGATATCCTATCCGCTTAACGGAAATCTCTTAAGAACATCGGTATAAAAATCCTCAAGGTCTTTAAGATTTTCGGTCAATATTGACTTAAGTATATCCACATTTATTGATTGATAATCATGAACTGCAATATTCCTGAAGCCCACCATTGATTGCATCTTTTTAAAAAGATTTTCGTCAATTATGCTTGCCTCTTTCAAAAATCTGAAATTGTCTTTTATCTGAGATGCAAGCCCCAATCCCTCTGAGGCTGCTATATGTGCTGCAATGTCAATTGCAGCTTCTATTGCCCTCTGAATGTTGAGAATAAAAATATCCTGTTTATCAATATCATCGAGGCTCTCAGGGTTAATGCCCGTCGCTTCTTTAATTCGTTTGAGGCATCTTTGTATATTGCCGATTTTTGCAAGGATAATGTCCATATCAGGCATACATTCTTCCCCTCAATATTTTTTCTTCAGCCTCTTTTCTAATATGTCTCAGGTCATCATACTCCTTCACGGCCTTTACATAAAAATTGATATATACGGTATCATCCTTCTTTTTAATTAATTTCCCATTTTTAAGTACCTGCATCCTGATAATAGGTGAGGAGTTATTCAAATCAACTATATCGACTTCTCTGCCTATTACATCTGAAACTGCACCGGTTACTTTTAAGATATCTGAAAAGCCGGGTATGTTTCTGAATAAAACAGCAATATCAACATCGCTATCTTTTGTTAAACGGCCGCTGACAGCCGAACCAAAAATAAATGCAAGAAGGATTTCTTCCTTGTCCCTGAAATATCCTTTAAGTGACTCTGCAATATCCTCTATCACAAGTTTGTTCAAATTCAGTACCCCCGTATTCTTCATACCAAGTATATCATAAACACAGTATCTGCCTGCCTTTCTTACTTCTCTAAACTTTTTCTCTACCCATTCCAAAATTACAACTTATTGCATCATTTTCCTTTCTGCATGCAATATGTCTCTGCCTGTACTCACCCTTCTCAGGGTAATCAGACCTGTAGTGGGCACCGACACTCCCCTTTCTCATTAAAGCAGTTTCCGTGATTATCATGGCAACCGTGAGCATATTCTTTAACTCAAGTTCTCGTCTTGTAAAAAATGCCTTATCGAGTATGAATGACCATCCCGAAATCTTATTTTTCGCTTCTACAAGCGATTCTTCACACCTTATTATCCCTACCCTATCCCACATAACCTTTCTCAATGTTGTTCTTATCTCGTCATGATCCGGGATGGAATGATAGCCGGATGGATACTGCACTAATTCGGAATTTTTGAATTTTGAATCTTGAATCTTGAATTCTGATGCTGCCTTTCCTGCCCTCGCGCCATAAACAAGCCCTTCGAGAAGGCTATTACTTGCGAGCCTATTTGCACCATGCACACCCGTGCATGCAACCTCACCGGCTGCAAAAAGCCCTTTTATATTAGTAGCTCCATCTGTATCCGTCCTAACACCTCCCATCATGTAATGGGCAGCAGGCGATACAGGTATGAGGTCTTTTGTTATGTCAATATTATATTGACGACATGTCGCATATATCCGGGGAAATCTTTTTTTGACAAAATCATTATCAAGACGGCTCATATCGAGAAATACATGGTTACTTTCTGTTTTGACCATCTCAGAAATTATTGCCCTCGAAACAATATCCCTCGGTGCAAGCTCTGCATCAGGGTGATATTGTTTCATAAAGGGTTCTTTATTTACATTTCTCAAAATCGCCCCCTCGCCTCTCATAGCCTCGCTCAGAAGGAAATGAGGGGCATACGGCGAATAGAGACTTGTGGGGTGAAACTGGACAAATTCCATATCCTCGAGCACTGCACCGGCACGAAAGACAATTGCAGCGCCATCTCCGGTTGCTACCATAGGATTTGTCGTCCTCGCAAATATCTGGCCTGCACCTCCGGTACATAGAATCGTTGATCTTGCAAGTATCGCGTTTAACTTTCTATCCTTCAGTACATATGCTCCATAACACTCACCGTCTTTCACAATCAGGTTGACGGTAAATGCAAACGGATATTTTTTTATCGTCGGGAGAGAACGCACTTTATTCAGGAGAACCCGCTCCAGTTCTTTACCCGTAGCATCCCCGTGTGAATGAAGTATCCTTTTTCTCGAATGCGCAGCCTCCATTGTAAAATCGAGCCTTGTTCCATTCTTGTCGAATTCCGCACCCCAGGAAATAAGTTCCATTATCCTTTCGGGTCCTTCTCCGACAAGTATCTTAACAGCATCTTCCCTGCAAAGGCCGTCCCCTGCCTTAAGCGTGTCGTCAAAATGAATCCCGACCTCATCCTCATCGCTGAGTGCAACGGCAATGCCTCCCTGGGCATATTCGGTGCTGCTTTCCGTAGGGACATCCTTTGTGGCAACAAGGACATTCCCGTAAGGAGCAAGCTCTATCGCAGCCCTCAACCCTGCGACCCCGCTTCCTATAATTAAGAAGTCAACAGTTTCTATGTCCATAATTCATGCTAAATTATACCACTTTCCCCTTCATCTTCTCCTCAATCACCTTCGCCCCATCAATTCCCTAAAATCAAAGATATGCATAAAATCCTTTGACAGTTTCGGTTCGACCTTTGAACTTGCCTTTGCTTTATGCAGGATGTATTTGATCCCGTATTCTTTTGCAGTTTTCAAAATCTCTTCCGTATCGTCAATAAAAAGTGTCTTATCCTTATCGAATCCGAGTCTCTTCTCGGCTTTTTTCCAGAATTCGAGCATTTCCTTCGGATAACCC
>JACQXD010000138.1 GCA_016208875.1 Nitrospirota bacterium | reverse complement strand
TCTCACAAGTGCATGGTCATCTACAATCATAACTCTAATCTTAGACATCTTTATCTCCATATTGGGTTACCGGTATACACAGACTAACTCTCGTTCCTCCCTGAGGCATGGAATACACCTCCAATCTTCCGTCAATAAGATTGGCCCGTTCCTTCATGCCGAGAATCCCGAGTCCCCTGCCAGCTTCGGTCTGTTTCAACACATACATAACGTCGAATCCCTCTCCATCGTCTTCGATGTCGACAACCAGAGAATCCTGCATATATCTTAAAATAACAAAGACATTTTCTGCCCCTGCATGTCTTGAGATGTTTATTACAGATTCCTGTATTATCCGGAAGACTGCTATTTTAATACGAGAATCCAATCTTTTTTCCCCGGTACCTATAACATTGAAAAAATATGTTATGCTTCTCTCTCCGATCTGTTTATCGAGGAGCCATCTGATTGCAGCCTCAAGCCCGAGATCATCCAGTATTGCGGGTCTGAGATTCTGAATTATATTATGAATCCCGTCGAGTGTGTTGAGTACGATATTCTGCATCTCCTCTATAGTCTGTAAGGTATAATGTTCCGGATATGCCTTGCACATATTAATCTTCATTAAAAGGGCTGAGAGTTCCTGCATTGTCTCATCATGAAGACCCCGAGCTATTCTCTTCCTCTCCTCTTCCTGACCTGATATTACCTTTTTGAACAGCGTTTCGACTTTTTTCTGGCTGCTCCTTATCTGTTTTGTCCTTTCTATTACACGCTGTTCAAGCTCGATATTATATTTTTGAAGTCCTTCGAGAGAATCGGCAAGCTTTACCCTCATGACCTCAAAGCTGCTGCTCAGCATTCCAATCTCATCCTTCCCGCCAAATGCAACAGATTTTGACATGTCCCCGGATGCAATCTTTTGAGTGGCACTAATCAGTTCATCCACAGGCTTTACTATACCTCTGCTCATCCCTATCCCGAGCAGTATGGCAGTCACAATAGAGATAATGCTTAAGATAAGGAATCTCTTTCTTAACATTATTGATGGAGAAAAGACTATTTTCTGGGGTTCCCTTATCGATATACCCCATGGGGCAATAGAAAGAGGAACGAAGGCAAGCATGTCTTCTGTCTTATTTCTGTCGGCATCATTTTCTACATGGCACCTATGACATGTCCCCACGAAGTCTTTTTTATTAGCTATCAGATTGCCGATAAACCTGTTATGGTCGCTGCAGGTTAGGATTCGTTTTGGATTGTTAGACGCAATTATGAATCCATGACTATCAACAAGTTCTATAGAAGTATTTGTCTCTGCTGGGATAGATTTAATTATCTGATTAAAATTAAAGTTTGTTGGATTAATCTCACCTCCGGCCATGCCTATGACTTTTCCGTTTTTGTTTTTCAGAGGGACAACCGCAAAAATGACTTTTCGCTGTGTTGCCTCAATCGTATATATATCGGAAATTACAGGTTTCCCCTCAGATATGGTCTTGCTTATGAAAGGAATACTCAACAGATTTATTTTTTCATCTTCTTTATGCGGATAGCTGAGGACTACATTCCCGTGCGTATCCAGAAGAAAAATCCTGTCTGTGAAGATGGAGTATCCATAGGCCGTCTTTAGAGCCTTTTTTTCAGGATCCCAACTATCGTCATCAAAGTCTATTTTGCTCGAAATGGAAATGTCATAAAGCCTCGTCAGATTCTCTTCGATTAGGTGTTCGATATATTTACCGGTGATATTTGCTAATACGAGCCGTCTCTCTAACGACCTTTTTATGGTGTCATTGATGCTCAAATAGCTTATAATGCCAAGACTGATCAATATAATGAGCATGCTCAGCATAATCGAAAGTATTATCCTCTTTCGCATTGCCTATAATTTAAGGCATATACATTTTTTTGTAAACCCCGTTAGAAAGCCTGCCCCATTTGAACAATTTTCTAACGGCGTAAACCCTCATAATATAGTGTCGGTGTAAGTGTCAGTTTTAGGTGTTAGTTTTTCACTGTCACTGACACGGATCACCGGTACTATTTTGCTGTCACTGTTCACAGTCACCGATTGTTGTTGCCTGCAGATATCTTCTGGATTTAGACCTTCTATCCTTGCTAATTCAAGAGGATGTTCGCCGAGCATCCTCTCTCTTGATATAGTACCAGTGATAATACTTGTATCCAGAGGGAAAACGTCAGGGCTGAATATGGAATTGTAGATGTGCCATACGGCTATAAGAAGAAAAATTAGCAATGCCTCATTTGTGTGGAGTGCCTTTGCAGCAGGGATAATCTCTCCCGGCAAGAATCTTGTAATCGATATGGGATGCCATAGTATTAAGCCTGTTATTATCATTAATAACACACCCGTAAGAATTCCCCAATATTCGAATTTTTGTTTGTAGTTATATCTGTCACAATAAGCAGGTTGGCCGGTCAGTCCAATGTAGTACTTCAGATTGTCCACAGCGTCCGTAAAATCATTTTTATTAATTATCATAGTCGGTCTCCATCCTCTGAAGATAACACCGAAAGATGCGATAAAGATATGCTGAACAGTCAAAAATACAAGGAACAATCCGGTAATGCGATGAATAAGCCTGACAGCATCTATCCCGCCGAGTTTCATTACAAACCACATGGATGGTTCGAAAGTATAAAATTTCTGGGACAGTCCGGTTACTACTAAGGATATAAAGATTATAGCAACAAGCCAATGCTCGATTATCCTCGATATGCTGAATCTTCTAATATATGTATCTTTTGTTATATATTCCATATTCCCCTTCTTTCATCTATTTATTGCATATCGCCAGACATGCAATAAGATTTGAAGTAAGAGCCCAATCAACATAATAGGCATTAAAACCTCATATGCCCGGTTGATAATAAAAACGATAGATGCTTTTTTAAGGCTCGGTTCATAATGTGAAAGCCATGCGTCCGGGAAATTCCCGGTTGCGTCTTTATGGCACTGCTCGCATCTCTTCGCCATGTTAGCCTTTATCACAGACAAGGATACACCTCTCATACTGCTGATATTATGAGTTCCGTGACAATCGGTACAGACAGCAATCGATCTTGTCGGCTTTGTAAGTGTTTCTCTCTGTTTCTTATAAAAACCTAAAGTAACACCATGAAAGTCCGAGAGATAAGTTCTCACCACGTCGGTCGAAAGACCATATTTCCCCACAATCGCCTTATTGGCATGGCAATTTCCGCATATCTGAGGTACAGTGTTACGGAAATCCAATGTCCTTGGATCGGTAATATCATGGGCACTATGACAGTCAGAGCATACAGGGACATCCTCGTTATGCTCTGATATCAATGCCCCTCCATGGACACTCTTTGAATATATATTGTAAATCTCTGAATGGCACTGCTCGCACTTCTTTGCATTTGCGAGCTTTTCCTTTCTTCCGGAGTAAACCGAATGTGCACCATGACAGTCTGTACAGACAGGTGCCTTAAGATTGCCCTGCGTAAGAAGGTTGTAATGTATGCCCTCGAGTGTCCTCGTATATTTGTCAAAATGACATCGCCTGCAGATCTCTGAGGTTGCAACAGAGTAATCCCGCTTGGTCTTGAACCTTCTCACAGGATGTTCTTCCGAGGAAAAACCAAAATGGCAGTCAGAACAGCTAAGCCTGTTATGCACAGAGTTGTTTAATAAGGAGGATTGGCTATAATCTGCTCATACTTGTGACATCGCTGACAAACAAGAGAAGATACCACTTTAAATTGTTCCTTACTCCTGAACCTTCTCTCCGGATGCTTATCTATGGAAAAATCATCATGACAACCTGAGCACGTTAAAAAGTTATGGACAGAGGCCTTAAATTTCTCGGCGTCCACATATGCTGCCACGGATTCGTTGTTCTGAAAATTTGCTTTTATATTATTTTT
The DNA here is from genome assembly GCA_016208875.1 of Nitrospirota bacterium. Taxonomy (GTDB): domain Bacteria; phylum Nitrospirota; class Thermodesulfovibrionia; order Thermodesulfovibrionales; family UBA1546; genus JACQXD01. Next base: position 546 of record JACQXD010000138.1, on the reverse strand, counting down.
GCCATGGCACCCCAGGCACATCTGAGCCTCTTCTGAAAGATCAATATCTTTTGCATCAATATTCTGGTTATAAACTAAGAGAGTAATAAACAGAAACAGCAAAAATACGATTATTTTTTTACCTTCCCTCATATTCACCCCCTTTCTTTAAAAATATTTTTAAACTCAATTATAGGGAGGAATACCATCTCGCAATGATGTCCCTCCCTATTAATCTTAATAACCCCTAATGCGTCTCGTAATCCGGTTCTTCCCTTATAACCGGCATCCGGTTCACAATCCATCTGAAAATGAGAATATGAATGGTGGCAATGGTCAGAACAATAGCAACCTCCTGCCACGGGGGTACAATATGGTGCAGATGATCCGGTAGATTCCAGTTGAATGCTATTACTGAGACATTTATCCTGTTTACTATGATGCCGGCAACGGCATAGAATGCTCCGAACCTGACAATACCCGCACTACCCTTCTTAACTCCGTATGTGAGAACAAGGACAGGGATGAGAACGAACCCTATTACCTCGATAAGGAACCATTTCCCGT
>JACQXD010000137.1 GCA_016208875.1 Nitrospirota bacterium | reverse complement strand
TTCTGCAAAACCGGACATTTCTATTTCTGAATTACACAACAATATTATTGCACTAAATAGAGAAAGTCCGAAGATATTCTTGTATTCAGAAATTAGATATCATTATTGAAAAATCTCCCCCCTGTACGCTTTATTTATGCAACGTCAGGGTTTACATTGGCCTCAATGTCTTATAGAATATTTTCATCATATCGGAATAAGGAGAATATCGCATGAACTTAGGTGAAATAACATTCGATGAACTCGGGCCTCACAAGATCATACATCTGTACGCCCCTAAGCTCGGTTTTAAAGCAATAGTAGTTATAGACAATATTGCCCTCGGTCCTTCGATAGGAGGGGTCAGGGTCTCACCAAGCGTATACACTGAAGAGGTCGCAAGACTTGCAAGGACAATGACCATGAAAAACTCCATCGCAGGACTTCCACATGGAGGCGGGAAGGCGGGTATAATCTCCGATCCAAAAGACTCTAAAAAAGAATTATATTTCAAAGAATTTTCCAAACAAATTAAAGATTTACTTGAATATATACCTGGGCCTGATATGGGAAGTAATGAAGAGTGCATGAGCTGGATTTATGATGAAATAAAAAGGGCTGTAGGACTGCCTGAAAAGATGGGCGGGCTGCCCCTCGATAAACTCGGAGCTACAGGCTTCGGGCTTGCTGAATGCGCAGAGGTATCGTGCCCTTTCGCGGGTATTTCATTAAGAGGCTCTAAGGTTGCAATACATGGATTCGGAAGCGTAGGAAAGGCAGCGGCAAAGTTCTTATCGGGTAAAGGCGCCGTTATAGTTGGGGTAAGCGATACAAAGGGGGCTATCTATAACCCGGATGGTCTGGACGTAACGGAACTGACAGGCATAAAAGATTCGACAGGCAGTATTATCAACTTTAAAAAGGGCACTGTAATGAAACCGGATGAGATATTCTCTGTGAATTGCGACATATTAATACCTGCGGCAACTCCCGATGTAATCCATAAAGACAATGTTGATGGTATAAAGGCAAGGTTGATACTTCAGGGCGCCAATATCCCAGCCACAAAAGAGGCAGAGGATATCCTACATAAAAAAGGAATCCTTTGTGTGCCTGATTTCATTGCAAACGCGGGCGGGGTGATAATGGCTGCTATGGAATATGCAAAGAAAACCGAGAAGGAGGCATTCGATGCAATATCAACAAGGATTAAGACCAATGCAAAGCTGATTCTCGAACGCTCCCAAAAAGAAAACATCCTACCCCGCACAATTGCCGAGGAGATCGCAAAAGAGCGGGTACTGAAGGCAATGAGTTAAAGGAGATGATGATGAAAAAGTATTTTTTAATCGTTTCGACATTTATTCTTATGATGTTATCCGTAAGCACAACGGTGAGTGCCAAAGAACCATCCGAAAAAACCGGCGTTATATCGAGCGGATTGGAGGACCAAACAGGGGTAGCAATTACAATCTATAACGTCAACCTCGGACTTGTGAAAGATCAGAGAGAGATAAAATTGTTTGAGGGAACAGGCGAGTTGAGATTTATGGATGTAGCATCACAGATAATCCCGACGAGCGTACATATAAAATCACTTGTTAATCCCGACAGCCTTCGAATACTCGAACAAAATTATGAATATGACTTGCTGAACCCTCAGAAACTTCTCGATAAGTATGTTGGAAAAGAGGTAAGGCTCTATCAAAAAAATCCATATACGGAAAGGGAAGAGATCGTCACCGCAACACTGCTTTCAAATAACGGCGGTTCCATCTTCAGGATAGGAGATGAGATTACATTCGGTCATCCGGGAAGGATCATATTTCCGGGAGTTCCGGAAAATCTTATCTCGAAACCGACCCTTGTCTGGTCCGTTGAAAACAACCTGCAGTCGAAACAACGGGTAGAGGCGTCTTATCTCACAAACGGACTAAACTGGAGTGCCGATTATGTTGTCACGTTGAATGAAAAAGACGATAGAGCAGACCTTTCGGGCTGGGTAACGATTGATAACAAGAGCGGCGGCGCATACCGAAATGCAAAACTCAAGCTTGTGGCCGGAGATGTACACAGGGTTATGGAAGAATTTGCACGGGATGAAATAAAGTTTAAGGGAGCAATGGCACAAAGGGAAGCACCACAGTTTAAAGAGGAAGAATTCTTCGAATATCACATATATATCCTTGATAGACCGACAACGATCAAGGACAATCAGACAAAGCAGATAAGCCTGATAAACGTAGACGATATTCCCGTGAAAAAAGAGATGGTTTTCCGCGGTGCAAAATATTATTACCGTAGTCAGTATGGTGAGATCTCATCGAAACAAAAGATTGGTGTGTTTATAGAAATAGAGAATAAAAAAGAAAATAATCTCGGTATTCCGTTACCGAAAGGTATCGTGAGGGTCTATAAACATGACACTGAAGGCAGTCTTCAGTTTGTTGGAGAGGATTCCATAGACCACACGCCTAAAGATGAAAAAATCAAGGTAAAGCTCGGAGACGCCTTTGACGTTACGGGAAGCAGGAAACAAACGGACTGGAAAAAGATCGCCTATGACACATACGAAGCAGCATTTGAGATCTCACTCCGGAATCATAAAAAAGAAAACGTTACCGTTAAGGTTATCGAACCTATACCCGGTGACTGGACAATACTCGATTCATCGCATGAATATACAAAAACAGAGGCGTTTACTGCCGAATTTAATATCCCTGTCCCAAAAGACAGTGAAACGAGACTTACTTACAGGGTAAGGATGAGACATTAGCTTATAGATACTAAATAAGAAAATGGCGGGTATGGTATTTTTGCGGTTTATTTTACCGATAGTTCGATACCCCCCTTACATCCCCCCTTGGCAAGGGGGGACATGAGGGGGGTGAGGTAAAATCCTCGGAGGTCGGCGAAGCGACCGAGAATGAGCAAAAATATTATACCCGCCGTTTTTATTATCAATGGGTCTATTCTATTTCAACCTTTTTCTCCTTTTTCTTAGCCTCTTCGGTCTTCGGGATCTTTACCTCAAGGACGCCATCCTTAAAGCTTGCCTTTGCCTGATCGCTCTGTACCTCGCTCGGCATACGGAAGGTGCGGGTAAAAGAACCATATGAACGTTCCACCCTGTAATAGTTCTTTTTCTCGACCTTTTCTTCCTTTTTCTTTTCCCCTGATATGGTTATCGTATTGTCGGTAATATTTACATCAATATCCTCTTTTTTCATACCGGGTAATTCCGCCTTTACCACAACATCGTTGTCCTCTTCGAATATATCAACCGTAGGTGATATATCTTCCCTTTCAATGCCGAACCTCGGCCACCATGACGGACCTATCAATGGAAAGGGTCTTCTGAAAAACTCATCGAACATCTTCTCCATGTCGTCGAATGGAGAAATTGCCCTTGAGGGCTCAACCTTTGCCACCTCTTTTGACTCCTTCTTTGCCATAATAAACCTCCTATTAAATGTATTTAAAAAAATTTTATCTCAATCGAAAAAATTGTCAAGCAAATGAATCCTGTCTTCGTATTTCTTATAGTGTTCGTTATATTACTATGGAGATGGGACTAAGCAGCTAATACTCAAAGCCGAGGTCAAATTTATACAATAAATCATTTTTAGCTTTAATATTACTTCTTTTTAATTCATATCCCCAGTGTCTGTCTTTTAATCTCCGAAATAATGTGATAAATAGTATGTATGGTCAAAATCCATTGCTTATGTATATACTGTCACTACCTTTTGGTAATCTTACTGATTGTTTTACAAGGGCAGGAGGATTCCACTGTCCTGTGGGAAATGTCTTACAGGCTCTTCGAAAAGGCAAATAGCAAGAAAACATATCACCTTTTCACGGCTGCAGGGCATAGCAACTTGTACATAGCCGGAGGCGAACCTTACCGCAAAGTCATTCTCGAATTCATAAATGACTTACCTGCTTCGCAATGAATATAACATTAGTGGAATGAAGTTATGCCTATTAAAAACCTGCTTGAGTTGAGAGGATCGTTCGGCTCTTTTGTTCCGGTATTTGATATATGATGAAGGCGGAACTCGGTGTCAAGATATAATCCTTGCTTTAATTTGTAATGTGTACCTATACCGATCTGGTAGTTTCCGTTAAGCCTCGACCCAAGTCCGGTTATATCCG
>JACQXD010000136.1 GCA_016208875.1 Nitrospirota bacterium | reverse complement strand
TAGTGCAGAGGCCACATCAATACCATTTATGCTTTCAAAAAAACCGAAAAAACCGGCTTTCTCGTTATGTACTCGGATGTGCTGTTGATTGACTATGGATACTATCCTTCCTGCACATTTTCCGTTTTTATTTGCAAGGAAATATCTTACCTTTGCATGTTTGAAGAAAGGGTTTCTGTTGGAAAATTGTTCTTTTAGCTCTTTTATGAGGGGGGATACGTAAAGAGGGTCTTTTGAGTATAAATAAAAAGGAAAATTTATAAAATCATCGAGGTCTTTTTGTGTCTTTACCGCTATGATTCTTATATCGGACACAAGAGATTAAATTTATTTTATCAACCCCAATGCCCTTCCTGTTTTTTCGAAGGCATTAAGGACTATATCAAGATGTTCGCTTGTATGTGTTGCCATGTAACTCGTTCTTATCAGCGCCTTGCCGTTAGGGACTGCAGGACTTACGGCCACATTAGCGAAGACGCCTTCTTCCTGGAGCATCATTGCCATCTTGAATGCTACCTCATTTTCTTCGAGAATGATAGGTATAATCGGTGTTTCACTCGCCCCGATCTCGAACCCCAATCTCTTAAACCCATTCAGCATTCTTTTTGTATTTTCCCATAGTCTTTCCCTTCGTTCGGGTTCGTTCTCGATAATATCTATCGCAGCGCTTACGGCGGCTATCGAAGCGGGAGGAGGGCTTGCACTAAATATAAGCGACCGTGCAAAATGCTTTATATAGTGTACCGTATTTTCCGAACCGGCTATAAATCCCCCTATCGATGCGAGGGATTTGCTGTATGTTCCCATCAAGAGATCAACTTCTTCTTCGAGTCCGAAATGCTCGGCCGTGCCTCTGCCCGACTTTCCCAGAACTCCAATACCATGGGCGTCGTCTACCATTGTCCTTGCCTTATATTTCTTTGCCAGATCCACGATCTCGGGAAGGTTTGCAATATCTCCCTCCATGCTGAATACACCGTCAACGACAATTAGCTTTCCCCTGCCGTTGTTTTCCTCTAAGACCCTTTTCAGGTCAGCCATATCATTGTGTCTGAATTTCTTTATCTCGCCGTAGGACAGCCTGCATCCGTCAATAATGCTCGCATGGTCCATTTTATCTATGATTACTATATCATCCTTTCCGATTAGGGCGGAGATGACGCCGAGATTGACCTGAAATCCCGTAGAAAATACAAGGGCTGCCTCTTTTCTCATAAACCTTGCAAGCTTATTCTCGAGTTCGACGTGGATATCGAGCGTTCCGTTTAAGAAGCGGGAGCCTGCGCACCCCGAACCGTATTTTTTTACGGCATCTATAGCAGCCTCTTTAACCTTTGGGTGGTTCGTAAGGCCGAGGTAGTTGTTGGAGCCGATCATTATCATCTTCTTGCCGTTCATTACTACCTCGGGGTCCTGTGCGCTTTCGATAACCCTAAAATATGGATAAAGACCGTAAGAGATCAATTCCTTTGCCTTTGTGAATTTAGTGCACTTTTCAAAAATGTCAGACGATCTCTTTACAGCCATTGATGAATCCTGTACCAATCTGCCGTCCATTTCATACCTTCCTTTATTCCGACTTTAGGGACAAAGCCGAGTTCACTCTTTGCCTTCGATGGATCGCATATCCAGTGAGAGTGTTTCAATTCTCTTATTTTATCTTTGCTTATAATACTACTCTTTTTACTAAGTTTTTGTCCAATACCCGCAAGCAGCGGCATTATCGCCTTGGGAATTCTCAACCGTATCGGTTTTGTTCCAATAGCGGCGGAAATAGCTTCCGCAATCTCATCGTTCGAATATACTTTGCCGTCGGATAGATAATATATGTCTCCTTCCGATGCCTTGCTTTCCGCGGATACGATTATCCCCTTCACAAGGTCATCGACATACAACAATGAATAATAGCATTCTCCCCAGCATAGGAAGATACCTTTCTTCAGCATCTTAAAAAAGGTGTACATATCTCTGTCCCTCGGGCCATATACAACTGGAGGTCTGATGATAGTCACAGGAATAAGACCGCGGTACTTTAATACGATTCGCTCGCCTTCCAATTTGCTTTTACCGTATGCGGATACGGGGTTTGGGTCAATAGTCTCGTTGACCGGTATCCCGTCATGGCTCGGTCCGGTTGCAGCCAAACTGCTTACGTAGATAAATCGCTTGATATCCGATTTTTTTTCTATTACTGCATGGATAAGATTTTGTGTGCCGGTTGCATTTACAGAGAAGAAATCCTTTTCATCCCTTGCCTTTGTGAGTCCTGCCAGATGAAATACATAGTCGAAGTCGGCTGTTGAATTAAGTAGAGATTCTCTTTCCAAGCAGTCGCCATAAGCAAGCCTTACGTCAAGCCCCTCTATCCATTTTGGGTCAGAGGTCTTTCTTACAAGGCATGTTACAGAATGGCCTCTTTTTAGAAGTTCCTCGACAAGGTAACTTCCGATGAAGCCCGTAGCTCCTGTTACAAGGGATTTCATGGCTTATGAATATTTTTAACAGTTATTCCATCAAGAGTCAAGCATAATGTGAGACCCCGATATCCGTTTATCTTTACCATATCTGTGATAAAATAATTTGTTTAGGAAGAATGAAGGTTGCAAGATTATATAATTT
>JACQXD010000036.1 GCA_016208875.1 Nitrospirota bacterium | reverse complement strand
GCTGACTGCTGATCGCTGATCGCTATTATTTCCGTTACCTCCGGCTCACCTTTTGTCAATGTACCCGTTTTATCAAATACAACCGCGTTCAGTTTTTCCGTCTTTTCAAGATATTCCGCACCTCTTACGAGTATCCCCATTTCAGCACCCTTGCCGACTCCAACCATTAATGCTGCCGGTGTGGCAATACCGAGGGCACATGGACAGGCAATGATAAGCACTGCAACAAATGACAAAAGAGCAGAGGTGGAATTGCCGAAGACTACCCATAGAGCAGCAGACAGAAATGCAATGCCTATAACAGCAGGAACAAAATAGGATGCAACTTTATCGGCAAGCCTCTGAATGTGTGCCGATGAGGATTGTGCCTCTTCAACCATTTTGATTATCTGACTTAAAGTCGTATCCGCCCCAACCCTCGCTGCCTTGAATTTGAACGAACCAACCTTGTTTATCGTGCCGCCTATCACCTCGTCACCTGCTTTTTTCTCGACAGGGACACTCTCACCCGTTATCATCTTCTCATCGACAGATGAATGTCCTTCCGTGACTATTCCGTCAGTCGGTATCTTTTCACCGGGCCGTACAACCACAATTTCATCCACCATGACCGACTCGGCAGGAATTTCAACTTCCTGAAGACCCCCCCACCCTTCCCCTCCCCCTCGAGGGGGGAGGGTGAGGGTGGGGGTGACTTCTCTGAGGACATGAGCCGTCTGCGGCTTAAGATCAAGAAGCTTTCTGATTGCAGCAGAACTCCGTTTTTTAATTATCTCCTCCATATATTTACCGAGAAGGACAAAGGCTATAATAATTGCCGACACGTCGAAATAGACATTTTTTTCTTCGACAGGCAGTACTCTCGGGAAAAAGACCACAAATGCACTGTAAAGATATGCCGTAGATGTACCGAGTGCGATGAGCAGGTCCATATTCGCAACCCTATCTTTAATCGCATGCCATGCGCCTGTGAAAAATCCCTTTCCGCCGAATATCATAATCGGGGTAGTTATGATAAATAACCATACACCTGCATTGAACCATGGAAGAAACGAAAAAGGAACCCATGTAAGAACAGTAGCCCCTGCTGCAAGGCCGAGAAATAACGCTGCCCTGAAAATAGCAAGGGCAAGGACGCCGGTGAGGGCAATAGTAACCCGCCTTTTCATCGCCTTCAACTCTGCTTCGGGTGCCTCGAAAGTTCTTACGCAGTTCTCGCTGCAGAAGTAATATGCCCTGCCTCCAACTTCTCTTTTAATCGAACGCTCTTTCGGAATGACCATTCCGCATATGGGGTCCTTCGCCATTTCCGAAATAGCCTTTGCTATGGAAGAAATCATTTCATGCTTAAATCCCCCCATCCCCCCTTTGACAAAGGGGGGTGAGGGGGGATTTATAAACGATTCAGGATCTTTATCAAAATCCTCTTTGCAGGGCCTCGAACAAAAATAATATTTGACGCGATTGAACTCAGACGTAGCAACAGCGTCCTTATCCTCTATTGTCATGTTGCAGACGGGATCCGTAACTTTCACATCTTCCTCCCTCTAAAATATTTTATTTAACAGTTCTTATGAGGGTAGCGATATTGATTTATAAAATCCCTCCTAACCTCCCTTTGCCAAAGGGAGGAAATTAAAAAAATCCCCGCCTTAATAAGGAGGGGTGGCCGAAGGCTGGGGTGGTTGTTCTCCACTTACCATCCCTTAATCCCCTCCTAAAATAGGCGGGGAGCAATACCACTTTACGTCTTCGAGATGCAGTCCTCACGCCACATACAATTCGCCTGATCACAAAATCCTGTCGCAGCACCATAACAGTCGAAATTGCCTTCCGCCTTCTGGATTGAACGGATAAGCTCCGGTTTTTCCAGATTCTCCGACTTAATACCCTTTGCCTTTGCAATCACCTTAATCTTCTGAATCTTCATACTACTTTCCTTTCCGTATTTTGTCATTCCATGCTTGACACGGAATCCAGTCTTTTCCTTTCACTGGATTCCCGCTTACTGACTGCGGGAATGACTAAGCATGATTTATTCTTCCAGTTTATAGCCCAACCTCTCTATACTATCTTTAGTTATTCCTAAAAGTGCTTCCTTTGTTACCTTTGAATCATCAAAGGCAATAGCAATCTTCCCTTCTTCGACGTCAATGGATTCGACTCCCTCCATGTGACCTATAAACCTCCTTAAGGCCAACGAGCATTCTTCACAAAAATGTTTTTCTACGGCTATCGAAATCTTTTCCACCTTAAAATCCTTCTATTTCGTCATGCCCGAAGTTTTTTCTCCTCGGCGAATCGCCTGTGGCGATAATCGGGCATCCAGTACCTTTGTTTCTGGATTCCCGCTTACGGACTGCGGGAATGACATTTTCATGCCTTCGTTCCCAATCTCGGTATAAACATCGGCATTCTTTCCATATACCTTTTATACTCATCTCCGAACAATATAATCATCTCACTTTCTTCCTTCTTTGACAAGCGATAATATACAAAAATAAGCACAGGGAACATCAAGGTCAATGACTTTCAATCTTCCTCCCCACGCCGATTACACCGATATTGCCGAAACGCCTGACATTTATTATAGAAATGCTACTTTTCCTTAATTCTTCCCTGAACTCATCATAATCAAACTCTCCGCTTCGCACGGCCATCTTTCTTAAGAGAGGTCCCTCTATATGTCTCTGACTGAAAGTCCTTAAAGGATTGTTTACTATCAGCCTCTCGATTAAATTAAGCCTCACGACGACATATCCCTCAAATGCCTTCGATTTTCATTACCGGATCACCCTCTAACAATAAGCACCGGGATATTTGTAGCATGCATCACACCCGTCGTAACACTACCGAGGACAGCGGCTTTTAAAGCACTTCTCCCATGAGAGCCCACAATAATAATATCCACCTTAGATTTTTTAGCCTCTTTCAGGATTTCCTCTACCGGATGCCCTTTTCTGATCACTGCTCTTGATCTAACATTATTCTTTTTGCATAGTTCTATTATCTCCCCCATAAAGGCCTCTGCTGCCAGCATTAAGTAGTCCTCAATCGTGTCTGTCAGATGGGTAGGCGACGCGATAGCCGGGATTGACCGGCTCACTATAAATCTTTTATCTATCACGTTTAACAGAACTACTTCCGCACCTATCTCTTTTGCAAGTTTGACTGCATAGGCCGCGGCTTTTTGGGCTATTCCGGAACCGTCAGTCGGTACAAGTATCTTTGAGATCATACATCCTCCTTTCTTTCAATTCAATCATCTCACTTTCTTTGGTCTCTGACAAGATTTTAATTACCTTCATGGCTGTTTCTTGATATGACGCACCTACGGGTATTTCAACAAGTTCCAGAGAAGCCTTTGGGGTCAGACTTGACTATTGACATTTGCTTGTCGAGGAAGCCTATGATCATCCGACTTAATATTCAAATGAGTCTGAATTTCCAATCAGGTAAAGGACGGCGTTTAACCGTCCCTCCCCGCACTACACTATCGTGAGGCTTCGCAATGGGTGGTTTGCAACCCTTTCGGCATCTTAGACAAATTGTGATGGTGAGACTGTTCTTTATTCGTGTTACAATAAAACACAAGGAGGTGGTTTAAATGCAAAAAACGATTGCCGATGCAGGCTTTAGCAAAATCAAAAAAACAGTTAGGGATTTGCCCTTTGAAAAGAAAATGGAAGTATTGAACATGCTGGAAGATGAACTTTTTGCTGTAAGGTTTAAAAGTCTTCTTAAAGAGTTGAGACGGTCTGCAAAAAAATACCCTATAACATTGAAGGAGATTACCGGCGAGGTAGAGGCTGTCAGACAAAAGCGATATGAAGGTCGTAATTGATACCAATATATGGATTAGTTATCTGCTGGGTAGTCTCTTGCAGGATATTGATGAAAAGATTCTCAAAAATGAAATAAAAATTGTTGTATCTGATGAAATGTTGAAAGAATTAAGCGAAGTATCAAGCCGTTCCAAATTCGAAAATATTTTTACTACAAACCAGGTTAAGGAGCTTTTTGCACTCCTTGACAGTTATGCAATAGTCGTCACTCCGAGTCAAAAAATTGATATGTGCAGAGATAAAAAAGATAACTTTTTACTTGAGGTGGCATTAGAAGGAAAGGCAGCTTATCTTGTTACAGGTGACGGTGACCTTCTCGCATTAAACCGCTTTAAAAATACAAAAATTGTAAGCCCTAAAGATTTTGAAGAAATATGGAAATAGGAAAGTAGGGACAACGACTGTTTTATGAGGAAGACCAAAAAATAAATGAAAACGTACAACCGGCTGAGAAGGCATGGCGGTTTAAATTATATGACACCTTTTGATAAACTTGAAAAAGTTATCGAATTAGTGAGCGAGAACAACGGTTCTGTTTATTTTAAAAAAATTGCAATATTTTGAGCGAAGAAGATGAAACTAATCGTGATAAAAAACAAAGAACATACAACCATCCCTTTTTCTGTTAACTACTTATACCCGTATTAGTAACTAATACATTCTTTGACGGGAAGAGGCCCGGCCGCTGCTGGATCAAACACATCCGTTTTAGTCGCCGTCAGTTCATTAATGATTTCCATCATCTGCGATTTCGTCTTCACCCTGAATGCCTTTTCTCTCATCGGATTAATATTATCAAAGCCTTTTGTATACCATACAAAAAATTTTCGGAAAAGCTTAACCCCCGTCATCTCGCCGTGGTAATCACTGCACAAATTCAAGTGCATGATCATCGTCGCAATAATCTCATCCCTGCAACGTCTCCGCGGCATAACGCCGCTTCTCAAGAATTCCTCGGTATCGTCAAATATCCACGGATTTCCCAGCGAGCCTCTCGCTATCGCCACACCGTCACATCCCGTCTCATCGAACATCTTTTTAATCAACTGGGGCGACAGTGCGTCACCACCGGCTATGACAGGTATTCCAATCGCTTCCTTTACCTCTCTGATTACCCGATAATCCACAAGCCCCTTATACCCCTGCTCCCTTGTTCTTCCATGAATGAATAGACCCTTTATACCGGAATCCTGGGCATAAAGTGCTACTTCTCCGGCATTTATACAGGTATTATCCCACCCCGAGCGTATCTTCACGGTAACCGGGACATCGGTATTTTCAACCAGCACCCTAAGCAATTTCCTTAATCTGCGAGGCTCTTTAAGCAGGCTTGCTCCTTCGCCCCTGCTCGTTACCTTACTCACGGGACAGGCTGCATTAAAATCTATAATATCGAAGGTGTATTTATTCAGCAATTCCATTGCACCGGATACATACTCAGAGTCATTGCCGAGCAATTGTATTCCCAAAGGCATGTCGGAAGGAATAGTTGAAAGCATCTCCAGTGTGTTCTTGTTCCGACTAATCAGTGAGCGGCAGCTTATCATCTCTGAAAACGCAAATTTACAACCGAAAAAACGGCTGATCATACGGAACGGCAGATCGCTTATCCCGGACAGCGGAGCCATGATAAGTCGAGAAGAAAATGTTACATCACCGATTTTAAGCATAGACGCTATTTTATATTTAAGCTTTACGCAGCGTCAATCATGGAAGAAGTCAAAGTGCCCTCTACCGAATTGCGTAACAGGTTTTCATTGTTTGTGAGGAATAGATACGGTAACGATAAAGACCGGAATAGCCAGTATGAGTAAAGACGACATCATATATAAAGGAGTAGAAATAATCGAACCGGGCCAACAGGAAACCGGCAACAATCGGTCCGGATGCATGACCTACATCGAATATCGTCCCGAATGTGCCCATTGCCGTACCGAAATGCTTTTCCTTGCAGACGTCGGCAACGAGAGCTGCAGACGACGAGGTCACAAAGGATTCCCCAAGACCGAAAGTGATTGCTGCAATAACCAGCAGATAGAAGTTCAGATTTAAAACCGGATCAATACCCCGGCTCCTCCTTTATAATTTGAGTGATAGTCACCGAATAGTGAGAACTGCTTATTGAGTATCCATTCAGCCCTGCCAACCCATTCCCACTGCGAACCTGTATCGAATTCTATCTCACCCCCAATATTTAATCGGTTCGTCATCTGCATTTTTTTTTCGAGTACAGCCCTTAGATCACCCTTTGTATCAACCCATAATTTACTTCTGAAATTCAGGGGCAGTAGATAATGAATTCCGAGTATCCCCCGTGTCCTAACGTCGGTAATATTTGCTCCAACAAGGATTTTAAAGAAACGATTAAAATAGCGGTCATAGGTAAGCTCCATATCGTAATTTCCTTCCCAGTCTGCTTCCCATATGCCGGAGAGGATATTTCCGGTGTTTGATGCCGTAACCACGCCCTCCGACATCTGCGTAAGGAAAGCTGCCTCACCCCAAACAAACCATGTATCTTTTTTCAGGTTATTTGCCGGATTCTTTTTTGCCTCTGAAATCTCAGGGTCAATCTCCGAACCTTCATAACTTAATACCGTAAACATGCCTGCCTCCATGTGATAAAGGATATGGCAGTGCAACGGCCAGTCCTTGTCCTCCCCTGCATAAAACTCAATTGTCTGCTTTCCCATAGGGGGGATATCAACGGTATGTTTAAGCGGTGCATATTCCCCTTGATCATTAAGTACTCGAAAAAAATGGCCGTGAAGATGCATGGGGTGATGCATCATAGATTTATTCTCAAAGATTATGTGGACATTTTCTCCCCTTCTGATGATTATAGGGTCAGACTCGGAAAGTATACTCCTATAATTCCGGAGACAATAAAGAGAACGGCTATCCCCTCTGCCACTGCTGCAATATACTGGGCTATAGTCTTTATAAATTCATGCATACGGCGTTAATATCTCCGTCATGATTTAATCGTCTCACAATATTTGTTTAAGGGCAAGAGATTGAAGGGAAAGAGACATGTGTGTGGTAGCAAAGCATTTAAACGGAGACGGGTTTATAATAACAGCATACATAACCGATAAAATAAAGGAAGGTAAGGTTGAATGTGCAGGTAATATAATTTCCCTGATCGACTTATATATTCAACGTTCATTTATAATTTCTTTTGCCAACGACAAAAACTCAGCGGCGGGCTATTGCACGTCCGCTGGAGTGCCTCGCTAGACCTGTTGTTTGCCGTGCTATTTTTATTAGACTTCGCAGTGCTTCATTGACTGAGGCTTCATCTGGAAATGCCGCTGCCACATCTGGACTGAGAAGAATGAGATTAGTTCCTTTCTTATACTCCTCATAGTATTTGCCTCTTATACCTTTGCCTAAATCTTCTCGTTTGTATTCTTTTCTCATTTCATCATGTTTACCCGTCTTCATATATTTTCCTTTCTTGTCTTGTTGCGAACCTTGCACTTATCATTCTTGTTTTCCCATGCCGTTCCGTATGAACGACAGCCAATAACTGATTCATTCTGGAATATCCAAAGGTCAGGAGTCTATGCTCTCCGATTGAATGGTCTGGGTCGTTGAAGGTTATCGACAGCGGGTCACCGAATACCGTTGACGCCTCATGGAAAGAGATGCCATGTTTTCTGAGGTTTATATCCGATTTGCGGGAATCCCATTCAAATTCCATATGTTATTTTATCATTATTTCTACTATTATTTGTGGTCTAACAAGGACGTAACCCGTTTATCGGGTTGACGGACTAGTTGGACAGTCTCGCAATTTTGTTTCTATTCTCTGCATCGCTCAAAAAGTAGCCTGTCCCCTTTCCCCCCCCCCTTTCAGGCAGAACTGGATAAGAGGGGTATTCCTATGCTTTCTTCGGTTTCGCTTGCACAAAAAAGGATGAGGCACGATTAAATATTAAAAAATCCGGGAAGCGTCCCTACGTTTTTCCAGTCACTTCTTTTGTTTCTTTTTATGTTCTTGTATATCTTCCTTCCTCTTTATCGCAGTGCATTCTTCACACCAGAATTGATCGCAAAGCATGGAATAACCATCAGTCCCTAATTTAATAATGATTCCACATCGAGAGCATTTTGTAGGTTTATAAGAAGGCGGGTTCTCAAGCTTCTCAAAATTATATTCGTTTGTCCCGTACCAAACGTACATCTCTGTCATGAAAGATTGTCTGCATTCTGCGCAGTCTTTCCAATTGCCACTGTGACTTTCCGCTTGATGATAACCGCACAAGGTAAATCTCCTATGATTCCTACTGCAACTATTTCTGGCATAGGAAAACATGACATATTTATGTTCATCGTTACATATCCAGTTTCCGCAACAATCTGTTTGAATTAAATTCGTCTTTTTCCCGCAAAGCCCACATTTCGGTTTCTCTTGCAATTTCTTCATGGGGAAAGGAATTACGTTCGATTTAGATTTAGTTTTTGTCATCTGTCATCCATTGCTATGTTTATTTTATGTTCCATTATTCCAATCAACAAGGCTCGCGTAATCTTAAAGCGGAAATACCATCCGCTCACACTATGCCTTTAGTGGCTAACAATGTTATTAACCAGTTTCTCGTTATCATACGGAAAGAGTCGGGACTTAGTCAAGAAATTTGACAATTTTTGACAATTTTTGGGGATACGACTATAACTCCTAACTCGTTAACAACACGAAATGAGTGGATAACGAGTTTTCTTGTTAGCATACGACCTAACGAGGCTCGGTTACCGTACTGCGCAGTATCCGGCGTCGTAATCTAACAGTTCGGTTATGGTAGGATTTTTCCCGCAGACAGGACAATCAGGATTTTTCGGGACACGTATACGCCTGAACGTTGTCTTTAAGGCGTCGTATATAAGAAGTATGTTCTTTAAAACATCGCCTTTGCCGAGTATTAATTTAACCACCTCGATTGCCTGTAACGAGCCGACAACACCCGGTATCGCCCCGATCACACCTGCCTCCTGACACGATGGGACAAGACCCGGAGGCGGCATCTCTTCAAAGAGACAACGATAGCAGTGGCCTTCGCCCGGAACAATCGTCGTAACATGGCCTTCGAATTTCAGGATAGCTCCGCTTACCAATGATTTTTTCGCCATAACACAGGCATCGTTAACAAGGTATCTCGTCGGAAAATTATCGCTGCCGTCAACGACAACGTCATAATCCTTTATTAAGTCAAAAATATTGTCTTTTGAAATCCTCTCCTTAATACCTATGATCTTGACATCCGGATTTAGCGACTCAAAAGTAGCCTTTGCAGAGTCAATCTTATACATACCGAGTGTCTTTGTACTATGCGCTATCTGTCTTTGCAAATTACTGAGCTCTACGGTATCGCCGTCCACGATCCCGATCGTACCCACACCGGCAGCGGCAAGATAATATCCTACAGGACACCCAAGCCCTCCCGCACCGACAATAAAGACCTTTGCACCGAGAAGCCTTCTCTGTCCCTTTCCACCTACCTCGGGGAGTATTATATGACGGCTATAACGTTGTAATTGATCCTCTGTAAAATCCACTATTTTATTCCTTTTCTTTTCTTATGACCAACACCCAATCCGTATCATTAATCTTTTCTACTTTAAGGACTTTCTGCCCGTGATCTTCCATTGATTTTGGGATACTCCTCGATGCCTCCTCATAGTCAAGTAATATCTCGAGAACCTGTCCTACCTCCATATCCTCAACGGCAAGTTTTGCCTTCACAAACGTATAAGGGCATACAAGACCTTTTATGTTAATCTTCTTGTCGGGTTTGATATCTTCTTCCATACCTCACACTCCATATCTTCTAAGTTACAGTTTATAGCTTGAGAGTACGTATTTTTATTATTTTAACCTGCCTGATTAGCAATGTCTATATTCCTGACCTTAATACCACCCACATTATTGACAAAAAGCGGGGAGTTCGAGAGTTTAAAGAAATTCCCGATAATGTCGGGGATCCGCTTCAACTCGCCAAGTTCTTCAGCCTCGATAAAGACGGTATTAGGGCAAAGATAGTATTTGTACAGGGAAGGCAAAGACAGCAGTAACCCTGTCTCCTTTTTGCTACCGTTCAATACTCATATATCCAGATATTTCTCGACCTCCCACTCCGTCACCTGCATCTTAAATTCATTCCATTCTCTGGTCTTTATTCGAATATACCTGTTATAAAGGTGTTTGCCTAATGCATCCTGAATGAGTTTATTATTTCTAAGCTCGCCTATCGCTTCGTATAGGGAAGATGGTAGAGTATCTATGTTTTTTGACGCAAGTTTTTCTTCGTCAAATCTGTACAGGTCTTCTTCGACGGGATCTGATAATTTCATATTCTTCTCAATACCATTAAGCCCTGCTGCTAACATTACAGCAAATGCAAGATATGGGTTGCATGCAGGATCAGGGCATCTTAGCTCTATCCGAGCTGAATTAGGTTTATCCTCGAACCAGTGAGGAACCCTTATAAGAGCAGACCTGTTTATCCTTGCCCATGAGATATAAACAGGTGCCTCAAATCCTGTTACAAGTCTTTTATATGAATTAACGGTTGGACATAAAACCGCTATCATTCCCTTTATATTTTGGAGCTGTCCTGCTATGAAATTGTACGCAATCTTTGAAAGCCCGTACCTATCTTTAGAATCATAAAAGGCATTCTTCTTTGTTTTTATATTAAAGAGGCTCTGATGCACATGCATGCCTGAGCCAGCCATTCCCATGATTGGTTTTGGCATAAAAGATGCCCTCAGTCTATGCCTCTGGGCAATTGCCTTTACCGTAACCCTTAACGTCAGTAACCTATCGGCAGTTGTAAGTGCATCGCCATATTTAAAATCAACTTCATACTGCCCGGGTGCAACCTCATGATGTGATGCCTCCACATCTATTCCAAACTTTTCGAGTGCAATAGTTATCTCCCTCGTTATTGTGTGTGCCTCGTCAGTGGCAAGGTCAAAATATCCACTGTTATCCATTGGTATTTGTTTGGAAGAACCATCTCTAAATAGAAAAAACTCAAGCTCGGGACCTACATCAAATTCAAAACCCATCTCATGTGCTTTCTTTAAAGTCCTCTTAAAAATAAATCTCGGGTCGCCGTCAAATGGATTACCGTCAGGCTTATAGATATCACATATAAGTCTTGCAGTATTTTTCGCCTCTGCGAATCTCTGACCATCCGAAGAACTCAGCCACGGGATAACCGCATAGGTATCAGGGTCAGGCTTAAGATAAAGGTCGCTCTCGTGAATCCTCGCAAATCCCTCTACAGATGAGCCATCGAACCACGCCCCGTACTTCATTATATCCGGAAGACTCTGAACGGGTGCCGTCACTTCCTTAAGGGATCCGAGCATATCCGTAAACTGAAGGTTTATGAAACTAACCCTGTCTTTCTTTGCCTTATCCACAACCCTTTTAGTTTTCATTAACTTACCGCGCCCTCCCCTCTTTGTCCCGTTCTTATCCTTATCACATCATCAACATTGCTTATAAAGATTTTACCATCTCCGATCTTTCCTGTCTTTGCTGTCTTTTCTATCACATTCGCTACCTCGTCAGCAATATTGTCAGGCACAATAATCTCTATCTTGATCTTAGGGATAAAGTCAACAATGTATTCTGTACCCCTGTAAAGCTCTGTATGTCCTTTCTGCCTCCCAAATCCTTTTACCTCTGTTATGGTCATGCCCTGTATGCCTAACTTATTCAGTACATCCTTTATCTCATCTAACTTAAACGGTTTTATTACTGCCTCGATCTTTTTCATATTCCTCCCTTCACCAAGTCTTTAAAACTCTTCAACTTTGAATATTCATAAAGGGTTGACATTGCCCTGCTTTCGGTAGGTATCCCCGATTCTTCAATCGCAGCAATAGGATTTAGTCCCCCAACGATTACCACTCCTGCCTTGTCTATACCTACAGGAATTTCCAATAATGGTTTATTAGGATCGCCGATAAGCATAACTCCACCAATGCCTTTATCTGCCATTGTCTTAGCAAGCATTTTTGCCTCATCAGTGCATACAACAGGGATCTCCCTGAAACTCGCAAGTATCCTCCCATTATGGTTTTTCACCGCACCGAGCACATCCGTCATTTTGCTCCTTATAAATATCTCCAATGGATCCAGAGAAGATCCCTCATAGCTTATCAGAGAGATAAATCTTGTTAACTTTCCATTTTCGGTCTCGACAATACCTCCAAACCTCGATGTTACAGGTATGCCTGCCTTAAGAAAAATTCCGTTAATCGTAACGCTGCATACCGTGCCAATCCCTATCTTGCCCTGAGGAATCAATACATCCCCAATCTTTTCTCCCCCTTGAGCAAGGATTATCCTGTCGCTCATCATGTAAGGCGAAGAGAAAATCGGGGTTAAAATCCTGATCGCATCATTCAATCTTCCTTCATGGAAATAAGAGATATTTAAGATGACATTACCATCGAGAGATTTTAAATCGAGCGTAGTCTGATATGCCAATGTTTCTATCTTGCTTATTACAAACCCAATCTTTTCGGATACGAGAGAGTGTTTTAATTCCTGTCTCCCGTTGTCTGTAATTTTCCGGCCTTCCTTTCCAAATACATGTGTATAACCACGTTCATCGAGAATCCTTAAATGATACCGCACGGTTCTCTCTGTAAGATCAATACCATGCAATTTTAATTGCCGAGATATTTCTCTCGAGCCAATAATATCCGAATACCTCTCCAATATCTTGAGAATAGCAAGCATAGTTTTATTCATTCATTTACCTCTTTTTAGGTTGTCATTGCGAGTGAAACGAAGCAATCTTTTTATTAAATCCTACTTAAGATTGCTTCGTTGTCCCGAAGGCTTTCGGCACTCCTCGCAATGACACGGCAAAATTACTATTACCCTAACAGAATCCTCTCAGCCTCTTTCATGTCCGATTCCATCACATAAGGAATCCCTGTTACATCCGAGCATTCTTTTGTGAGGCTGACGATGTCGTTTCTGTCTATGTATTTGACAGAAAATTTTCTTGCTCCAGCCATGAATTGCTGAAGTCCGAGCTTAAGCCTGTCAGCAAAGGTATACATAGCTATGGCCCCTGTAGGTAGTTTTTTGAAATCTTTACCATATTTTGCTTTCAGGGTTTCTGTAGTTATAAATATTTTTTCGACTGTATCACCGTACTTCTTAATTTCCGGGGATAACTTATCTTCTTTAATCCATCTCTGGATGTTTTTGCCAACAAACGCAGGTATCATAAGTGACCTTCCCATACACACAGCCTTGAAGAACGGTGCACCCAGTGCCAGTGCCTTGAATATATGATCTTCGAGAGAGAAACCACCGGCAATTGCAAGGTCGGGAACATATTTGCCCTTTGCCTTTAACTGAGAGGCGAATTTATACGCTAATGCCTGAAGATAGATTGTCGGGATTCCCCATTCCATCATCATTCTCCATGGACTCATTCCCGTGCCCCCTCCGGCGCCATCTATTGTCAGGAGATCGATCTCGGCGTCAGAGGAAAATTTTATAGCCCTTGCAAGGTCGGATATCCTGTAGGCACCGGTTTTCAAAGATACGAACTTTGCGCCTGCATTTCTATAATGCTTAACGGCCTTCATAAATCCATCATACTCGACCATCCCGAGCCTTGAATGTCTCTCGAATTCCTTAAATTCGCCTTCTTTGAATCCCTTTTGAACTGTCGGATCCTCAGGATCCGGCAAAACGATATAACCTCTTTTTTTCAGTTCCAGTGCTCTTTCAAGTGTTTTTAACTTCACTTCCCCGCCTATGTTCTTTGCACCCTGACCCCACTTGAGTTCTATGCAGTTAACGCCGAGTTTTTCAACAGCATATTCTGCGGAACCGAGCCTTGTATCCTCAACATTCTGCTGCAGGATTATCTCACCATATGCATTGTGCCATTCCTTAAAACATTTGACCCTTTTTTCCAATTCGGGGGACTTTAATACCCTGCCATTTTTGAACTCTGCATTAGGGTCCATTCCAACGACATTCTCACCTATCACAACCATAATCCCTGAAATGGCAGCACCGACGGCAAGACCTTCCCAGTTATCCTTTGCAATATCAGTTGAGCCCAATGCACCTGTAAAAACCGGCAGGTTCAGCTTAACCTTGTTTTTGTTACCACCGAGTTCTACTTCTGTAGATACATTGGGGAATAACGCCTTGTCGGAATCAGCCTCAACCCCGACAGCACCGACGCATGTACCCTGAATATTAAGATGTGAATAATCTATGGGATACTTTTTTGTTGCGCCAGCGGTAATTTTTCCAAAGGGCATTGGATAAAGGACTTCTCTTCCTCTGTAGGAAGATTTTCCAACCTCACATGGCCCCGGACATCCATCGAGACAAACAGCACATATACCGGATGATGGTGCAGGGTCTTGAACCCTATTTTTTGTTCCTGTTGCTGAACTTGCATTTGGTTGACCTTTGTACATAACTTAAACCTCCAATAAAGCAATACTTAATTCTTTTGGGCATTAATTAAGTATTCATTACCCAAAAGGGCAAAAAAATACCTATGGTATTTTCTACCGGATTAACGTCTAATGTCAATAAAACTTTTTACCATACGACAAGTATTTCTGCCTCTTCACCTCCTTCATTCCACCACTGTGATGGCAAAGATTCTTTAAGATAAACGCTGTCGCCAGTTCTTAGTCTTTCGATTCTGTCTTCCACTGTTACAAAAAACTCTCCTTTTAAAACATGAATAAATTCAGGCGTCTTGTGATGGGAAAAATGTTTATTCAACGTGGTTCCAGGCTGGAAAATAATAATCCCGGCAAAAAACCTTTCATCCTTAATTATGTTATGTACCCTTACCCCATTTTCTAAAGATGCAGGACTTGAAAACACCATCTCTTTTCTAATAAGCCATGATGTCATACCCGGTTTTTTATCTTCTAAGAATTGACCGGGGTTAACACCGAGGGCATTGCAAATCTGTAAAAAAGAACTGAGAGACGGACTTATCTGATTGCTTTCAAGTTGTGATATAAAGCTCGGCGTAAGGTCGATCTTATCCGCGAGTTCCTTCTGACTGATGCCGAGCCTTGTTCTTATCTCTCTTATCCTGTTTCCGATATCACCTGCCGGTTCACGCCTGGGAAATGTGATTATCACATCCCGGTCGTCAATCTCGTATAGATGGGGTTTGAATGCCTCTCTATCCTGTCTGTTATTCAGTTTCAACGCTTTTATATAGAGCTTATCTCTTCTTTTATATAAATCAAAAACAACCTGGGTTATATGCCTTAGATTTGCCTTAAAACTCTGGCTGTGAGCATCTTTTTCTAAAAACCAATAAGCAACCGTTCCGAGGTCATATAACCTTGGGCACATATATGTAAAGAATTTGTATGTGTCACTTTCATTTCCCCATAGATCCTGCATACCTGTCATACTGTCAAAGACATACCTTACACCGAAAGAAAAACTGTCCTCTATAGAATTAAGTGTCTTGGTGAATTCCTCTATGCTTTTTGGATTATTGATTCTGATAATATTTAGATGAGTCGGGTTTTCATAAAACCTGAGAAAGGTGTTATCATTTTTGCCTTTGCCCGAAGTAAAACAATCAATAAGTATGAAGTGTTCGGGAGATAAAATTTTACTTATCTCGTTCAGGATGGTTTGCGGTGAGCGGTTAAAGCTTACATAGATTACTCTCTGGGAATCGTCAAACGATTGCCTGATAAAATTTTGCATAAACACATCGTAGGATGTCCCTGCATCGACTTCCCAGACAACGTTATCACCTATGTACAAGGAATCAATGAGACCATCGAGACTGCTTATGCCGGAAGATATTTTACTCATGGTAAACGGTTACCTATTGTCGATAAACTTTAAAGGATGGGGGGAACTTTTGTCAATAATTATTGACAAAAAAGAGCGATAATTCTTAATATAAGACACGGCAAACGGTTACCGTTAAATCAGCGTCTGCTGCCGCTCTGAATTGCTGAAGAGTGGCAGAGACGCTTTTTTTGCCTGAAAAGAAACAACGGGATATAATTGAAATGAGGTAAATTAATGTGTAGGCTGGCTGCAATAACATCGGATAAATATTTTTCTCCTATGGAGAACATCCTTGCCCTCGAAACTATGAAGGAAGGGCACGACGGCTCGGGACTTGGCCTCACGCTTAAAGACCTCGGCGGGGAGTTTGAGGAATTCAAAGGATTCCCTATAATGTCCGGCATTTGCTCTAAAGAAGGGATCGGAGTACTCGACGAGTTTATGGACAAGCACGGGTTTAAAATTAAACACGTGTGGACACCAAAGATAAAAAAGGTTAAAGGGGTGATCTCTCGCGACTATTATTTTGCAAGGGCATACGATTATCCTGAACACTATAAAAACAAATCAATTCAGGAAAAAGAAGATATTCTTATGAATACACGTCTTGCCTTAAGAAAGCTTGGAGAGCCGGACGAATCTATATTTGTCTTTTCCTTTTATCCGGATGTAATTACCATAAAAGAGGTCGGTGATCCCCTTCAATTGGCCGAGTTCTTCAGTCTCGATAAAGACGGTATTAGGGCAAAGATAGTATTTGCACAGGGAAGACAAAATACCAATTATGCGATATATCTTTACGCCTGCCATCCATTCTTCATTCAAGGATATTGTTCTATGACGAACGGCGAGAACACTGCATTCGTTCCGATAAAGGAATTCCTCATGTCGAGGGGCTTCCCGGGTTATATAGGATATAACAGCGACAGTGAGGTATTTACGCATATACTTCATTACTCGGTTAGCCGGTTGAATTTCCCTCTGCATTACTATAAGGATGTGATTACCCCTTTGAAACCAACGGAGATAGAACAGAGAAAAGATAAAGAGGCTTTAAACCTCATGAAACAATCGCTTAGACCCTTGTGCATTGACGGACCGAATATGATAATAGGTTTTACACCCGACGGTGCATGCTTTATGGTACATGATTCAAAGAAATTAAGACCCGGTGTTGTCGGCGGTATTAAGGGAAAATACGCCCTGATGTCGGAGGAATGCGGTCTCGATAGGGCAATCCCTAAGAGAGATAAGGACAAGGACATCTTCCCTATGAAGTACGACATGGTGGTTATTGCACCTCAGGCAAAGGAGATAAAGGTATGGAACCAGCTTCAGGGATAATGTTGGATCACAATCACAGACTTTCGCTTAGGGAATTCCCGTATATCATTCGCTGGAGGGATGACAGGTGTAAGAGGTGTGGGAAATGCACGGCAGTCTGCCCTGTTAAGGCAATCGAACCTACGGTCAAAGTTCAAAGGATCATACAATCCGAAGGCACTGTTCCATCTCCGACTGCTTCAAGGAAAATCACCCATATCGTAGAGCAGGTAACGGATATGGAACGTCATTGTACAGGCTGCGGGACATGTACCCTCGTATGTCCTAATGAGGCGATAGAGCCTGAATATAATCCACAGCATAAATTCTACCATTATAAAAACAAGGGCGGAGAACCTTTAAAGAGAGGTGGAAGGAGAAACGATCCTTCTGTATCAACCCTCGATAAACTAAAATTCACAAGGATCTCGATGCTCACAGACCCTGCATTAGATGCAGGCAGGCACGAGTTCAGGATAAGGACATTGTTGGGAAGGATACTGCCTCCGGAAGAGCTTCCGTTAAAAATGGAGGATGGGAAACTGGTAGTTGACAAAAGCAGCGGGAAATTCATCCCCCCGGTACGTGAGATATTCCCGATAATGATAGGAAGCATGTCAATAGGCGCATTGTCGCCTCCTGCATGGGAGGGATTTGCAATGGGCGTGGCTTATCTGAATGAAGTCGAAGGCATACCTGTTGTAATGGCCTCGGGCGAAGGAGGAATGTCACCGAGATTACTGAGATCGAAATATCTGAAATACTTTATATTGCAGATTGCATCCGGATATTTCGGATGGGATGAGATAATACATGCCCTACCCCACATGGTCGAAGACCCGGCTGCAATAGAGATCAAATATGGTCAGGGTGCAAAACCCGGTGACGGCGGACTTTTGATGGCGCAAAAGGTATTAAAACTTATCGCTAGCATAAGAGGGGTTCCACAGTTTGTTGATCTGGCATCTCCTCCAACACATCAGACAAAATATTCTATCGAAGAGGCAGTTGCCAAGATGATTCAGTCCATGTCAATGGCATGGGGATTCAGGGTGCCTGTTTATCCTAAGATATCCGGAACGAAAACAGCACGTGCAGTCTTAAATAATCTTGCCAGAAACCCTTACGCTGCTGCACTCTCGATTGACGGCGAAGACGGCGGAACAGGTGCAGCATACAATGTCTCGATGGACAAGATGGGGCATCCTATTGCGTCAAATATAAGAGATTGTTATCTCGATCTCGTAAGACAGGGTAAGCAGAGCGAACTTCCATTAATTGCGGCAGGAGGCGTTGCCAAAAAAGGTAATCTTGCAGCAAACGCAGCAGCATTGATAATGCTCGGTGCATCTGCCGTATCTATTGGAAAATACATTATGCAGGCAGCAACGGACTGCTTTGGAGATGAATATAACCGGTGCAATCTCTGTAATACCGGAAAATGTCCGAGAGGTATAACAACACAGGATCCGAAGTTATATAGAAGGCTTGACCCCGATAGGGTTGCAGAACGTGTTGTAGAGACATTCAAGGCTGCCGATGTCGAATTGAAAAAGATATTCGCCCCTATGGGAAGAAGTACAGAGCTTCCTATCGGAATGTCCGATGGATTAAGCATAGAAGACGAGGCAATGGCAAAGAGGCTGGAGATAAATTATGCGTGCTAAGAAGACAGCATCAAAGTATCAAAGGGTCAAAGTATCAAAGAGCCAAAAGTTTAAAAACTCTGATACTCTGACACTTGAACGCTCTGATACTATTAAAATTCACGGCAGTATAAAGGGTAATCGTGTCCCTTCCAGAATCCTTGAGGAACAGATACAACAGACTGTAAAAGAAGGTGCGAGGGAGCTTCATATAATTGCCAATGGTCAGCACGGCATCGGAGGTCGTATCTGGCCCAAAGACTCTTCAGTAAAGATCACGGTTGAAGGCCCGGTAGGTCAAAGGCTCGGAAGTATGGGTATGCCCGGAACCGAGATCATTGTCAAGGGAAGCGTATCGGATGATGTCGGATGGCTTAACTGCGGTGCAAAGATAACGGTTCTCGGAGATACAACAAATGGTGCATGGAATGCTGCTGCACAGGGTACTCTTTATGTTCAGGGGAGCGGCGGTGCGAGATGCGACACTATGACAAAACACAATCCGAGATTCGATCCCCCTCAGTCGTGGTATTTCAGAAACGTAGGAGATTCATTTGCAGAATTTAAGGCAGGAGGGATTGCAGTTGTCTGCGGCGTAAATTCGAGAAACCCCAATAATATACTTGGCTATCGTCCGTGCGTTGGAATGGTAGGCGGGACGATTTATTTCAGGGGCCCGATTCAGGATTACAGCGAAAGGGATGTTAAACTCGTAGAACTCACACCTCAAGACTGGGAATGGTTAAAGACAAACATGAAACCTTTTCTCGATGCAATAGATAGGGCAGATTATTATAAAAAGCTTACCGGTTCTTCGGATGAATGGAAAAAATTACTTGCAGACACCCCTCAGGAGAAACGTGCACGTAAATGGTTTAAAATGCCGACCCCTGATTTCAGAAAGAATATGTGGGAAAAAGAGGTTGGAGCAGGCGGCATATTCGCAGAGTATTTAGGTCATGAACTCACATTATTACCATATATAACAACCGGAAAAGACAGAAGGAACAAACCCGTATGGGCAAATGAGAAATATTCGCCTCCGTGTGCGTATACATGCCCCACGCATATCCCTTCTCACAAAAGGGCTGCACTAATACGTCAGGGAAAAATCCATGAGGCACTCGAACTTGTGCTCCAATATAGCCCCTTGCCTGCTACCGTATGCGGACAGATATGCCCTAACCTCTGTATGCAAAGTTGCACAAGAGGAAGGGTTGACGAACCCTTACAAATAAATAAACTCGGAAGTCTTGCACTCGATATTCCTGCTCCGAAGAGGGAAAAACCTACGGGACATAAGATCGCTGTTATAGGCGGCGGGCCTGCAGGCTTGAGTACGGCTTGGCAGCTTGCATTAAAAGGGCATGACATTGATCTTTACGAAGCTGCCGACAAACTCGGCGGAAAGATCGAATTATGCATTCCGAGAGAGCGTCTACCCCATGAGATACTCGAAAAAGAACTTTCGAGATTTGCAGAGATAGGTGTTAATGTTCGGTTAAACACAAAGATAGACCAGAAAATGTTTGAGGATATATATAAAGGCCATGAGATAGTAGTTGTTGCATGTGGTGCTCATAAACCGAGGATAATTAAATTTCAGGGTTCAGATGATGCGGTGTCTGCAATCGAGTTCCTCAAGGGGATCAATATTGGAGACTTGCCTGAGCTTAAAGGCAAAAACATAGTTGTTATCGGTGCAGGCAATGTTGGAATG
>JACQXD010000135.1 GCA_016208875.1 Nitrospirota bacterium | reverse complement strand
GAAAAAACTTAAAACTCAAAACTCAAAACTCAAAACTATCAAAGGTTTTTTATTCCGATGACGGTTCGACATCCGTCGAGGCCGCCCTCAAGATGGCATTTCAATATTGGATTCATAAGGGTATTGATAACAAAAATACCTTTCTTTCCCTGAGGAATGCGTATCACGGTGATACGTTGGGTGCCGTAAGTGTCGGAGGCATAGAGACATTCCATAAGGTCTTCAGTCCTTTGCTTTTCAAGACGTATGATGCTCCTTCTCCGTACTGTTACAGGTGCGAACTCGATCTTGCCTATCCTGATTGTAAGACCGCATGTCTCGATATGATGGAAGATACGTTGAGAGAAAACTCTTCCGAGATCGCAGCAGTTATAATCGAGCCTATTGTTCAGGCGGCAGGGGGCATTATTGTTTCACCACCGGGTTATCTTAAGGGTGTTAGGGATTTATGCACAAGATATAATGTATTCCTTATTGCTGACGAGGTGGCTACAGGATTCGGAAGGACCGGAAAGATGTTCGCATGCGGGCATGAGGATGTAGTGCCTGATATAATGTGTCTCTCAAAGGGGATTACAGGAGGATATCTTCCATTGGCTGTAACGGTTGCAACGGATGAGATATACAATGTTTTTTTAGGCGAATTCAAAGAATTAAAGACATTCTTTCACGGCCATTCATTTACGGGCAATCCACTGGCATGTGCAGCAGCAATCGCCTGCCTTGAAATATTCGAGAGGGAGGAGACCATTAAAAACCTCCAGCCGAAGATCGAGATACTTGAAAAATGGCTTAAGGAGATATCGGGATTATCTCATGTTGGCGATGTACGAAATAAGGGATTTATGGCAGGAATAGAACTTGTAAAAGATAAAAATACAAAAGAGCCTTATGAGTTTGAAGATAAGGTGGGATGGAAGGTTGCCTACCACGCAAGAGATAACGGGGTCATTATCAGACCACTGGGAAATGTTATCGTAATAATGCCGCCTTTAAGTATCAGTGTCGAAAATCTTCTGCAGTTGTTAAAGGTGATCAAGGATGCGATAATTGCCGTGACGTAAACTCAAAGTACTCCCATTATTTTCCGCCGTAATCGCTGCAGATTTTCAAAATCATAATAACTGTGTCTGTTTATGCAGCAAACCTTTGTGCATGAAGGGCATACCCTGGATGTATGCCTTTGTATATAGGGGCCGATACCGGCGAATGCCTCTTTCAACTCATGAACGATCTTTTCCATGCTTTAACTTCCTCGCCGATTCTTCGTTTTCCACAAGCTAAATACTACCACATCGAATATAATCCAGGTCAAAATAAATCCTGAGAAAAGCCGTCCGATTATCGCGTACGGATTTATTGAACCTGCCTTTAGTTTTTCTGAAACATGAATCTGTGATATACTGTCTAAGACACACATTTCAATGAATTATTAACCCCTCGGAGGGTTTTAAGGAGGAACGTTGGGAAGAGGCGGAGTATACAAGAGTGACAAGAGAAAGAAAGAATTGTTGAGGCAGAAAAAACAGGAAGAGAAGAGACAAAGGCGTTTTAAAAAGGATGCAGTTGTAGATGAGAACGCTGAAGCGGAATCCTCGAAAGAAACAGAAGCCGCAGTTGATCACCCGGAGGCATAGTATCAATACCTCATCACTTCCTCTATCCCCTTCCTAATCCTCTCACCGGTCGGCATGTAATGATCCTCGAGCTTCGGAAGCGGGACGACGACGTCGTAACCCGTAACCCTTATTATCGGAGCCTTTAGATAGAGCATCGCATCCTCTGCAATTGTGGCGGAAAGTTCCGCACCAAATCCGCACGTCTTTTGTGCCTCGTGAACGATCACAATCCTCCCTGTTTTTTTCACCGACCTTAATATAGTCTCTTCGTCAAGGGGACTCAAGGTCATCGGATCTATTATTCACCGACCTTAATATAGTCTCTTCGTCGAGGGGACTCAAGGTCATAATATCTATAACTTCGGCATCGATATTCTCGGTTGCCTGCAAGGTACGTTGAAGCATGCTCCCCCATGAAATAACAGTCACATCATTACCTTTCCGAACCACCCTTGCCTTTCCTAATGGTATTGTATATTCCCCTTCCGGAACCTCCTCTTTTAACATCCGATATAGTCTTGTAGATTCAAGAAAAATAACAGGGTCTGGATCTCTTATTGCCGAGATAAGCAGTCCCTTTGCATTATACGGCGATGACGGTACAACGACCTTTATCCCGGGCATATGGCAGAATAATGCCTCTGTGCTTTCCGAGTGGAGTTCAGGCGCCTTTATCCCCGCACCATATGGAGCCCTTACAACAATCGGGCAAGTAAACCTGCCCCTCGAACGCGAGCGTATCCTCGCTGCATGGGAGAATATCTGATCTATCGCGGAATAGATAAACCCCATAAATTGAATCTCTGCTACGGGTTTTAAACCGTAGACAGCCATTCCGATTGCAGCACCTACTATGACGGATTCGGCAAGCGGCGTATCAATTACCCTTTCAGCACCGAATTGATCGAGTAATCCCTCCGAGACCCTGAATACGCCTCCATTTTTTCCAACATCCTCCCCAAGCAAAATAACATCAGCATCCCTTTGCATCTCTTCTTTCAATGCAAGATTTATCGCCTGAACC
>JACQXD010000164.1:802-2200 GCA_016208875.1 Nitrospirota bacterium | reverse complement strand
TATGCTGGATATAGATTTTATTTTTTTGTAGAGCATTTTACATCCAGAGGAAGTATTCCCTTTGTCAGTAGACCGCCATCTGTCGAGGGGTTTCTTCCGATAGGTGCATTAATGGCACTAAAATTGTGGATAACTACAGGGGTTTTTGACAGCATACATCCTGCCGGGTTGATTTTATTTATTGCAGCAATTTCTATGACATTGCTTCTCAAGAAGAGCTTTTGCGCATGGATATGCCCTGTTGGGTCAGTGTCCGACTTTGTATGGAAACTCGAAAGAAAATTATTTGGCAAAAATTTTGTAATGCACAGATATATCGATTATCCTTTGAGATCTCTGAAATATATCCTAATGGCTTTTTTTATATATGTCGTTATAAATATGCCGCCGGTGGCAATAATAAAATTCCTTGGGGAAGACTACTGGAAGATTGCCGATGTAAAGATGCTCTACTTTTTTACAGAGATGACAACACTTACATTTATTACCCTTCTGATACTCTTTATCGGCTCATTATTCTTTAAGAATTTCTGGTGCAGGTACCTATGTCCATATGGTGCATTACTCGGGCTTATAAGTTTTTGCAGTCCTCTGAAGATAACAAGGAATCCGGATGCGTGCATCGACTGCGGGAAATGTTCGAGAAATTGCCCATCGCTCCTGCCTGTGGATAAGAAAATCAGGATACAATCCCCTGAATGCACAGGGTGTATGACATGTGTAAGCCACTGCCCATCAAAAGGTGCATTGGACATGGCATTAACAAAGAGGAAGATTTTAAATCCGATAGTATTTGCAGTTCTGGTTATTACTCTGTTCTTTGGCTCGATTGGTATTGCAAAATTAAAAGGAAGGTGGCACTCGGCAGTTACGTATGAGGATTATAAGCGGCTAATACCGACCGCATCGACGCTTGAACATCCATAATCTATATCTTTTTAAACCGGTGCGGCAAAAGTTCATCTACAGAAAATTTTTTAATACCCTTATCGGACACAAGGTAAATCTCCATATCCGGTGCAAACTCGGCAAGCATCTGCCTGCATGCCCCGCATGGAAAACAGTATTCCCCGTTTCCTGAAACAATTGCTATGGCCTTAAAATATCTTTCTCCCTCTACAATGGCATTAATAAGTGCAGCCCTTTCAGCACAGAAACTTAACATAAGAGAAGGGTTCTCGATATTGCATCCATGATATATCTTCCCATTGTTAGCTATCAATGCAGCCCCAACTGTAAATCCCGAATAAGGTGCTATAGCTTTTTTCAGTGCTGACTTTGCTTCTCTTATTAGATTATCAATCTCTGAAGGCAGCATTTTAAATAACTCCACCCTTATCCATAAAATCCATCAAATCGTCTTAACCTTTTTACTCAAACCCATCTAACCCAAATAAT
>JACQXD010000164.1:0-780 GCA_016208875.1 Nitrospirota bacterium | reverse complement strand
GTTTAATCACCTTAAATCCCATCTTCTTAACAACAGAGAGTATCCGATCTTTTTCGATCTCATCAGGGTCGTATTCTATGGTTATTCCTCCCGTTAAATAATCTACCTTTGCATCTAAAATCCCCTCTATATTTTTGAGGACGGTTTCTGCATCCGTAGCGCAGCCCGTACAGGTAATCCCTTCTACTTTAAGGTTAGTCCTTGAGACTTTTTTCATAAATACTCAGTATCAGCTCTGCTTTTGTATTTACCGATAACGTCAAACCCTTCCCTGACATCCGAAATTGTAATAATCCTGTGTCTTACGATATGCATTATCGATTCCACTGTATATCCCGGATAACCTTTGCAAATGTCCTTCCATTGCTATGATTTAGTGTACCATGATTAACAATCCTTTTCTGTGCTAAAATCCAGCATGGAATTTATCGATGTAGTTTTCCCATTAAACCTCAATCCTCTAACATACAAATGTCCGGAACATCTTAGAGATAAGGCTCTGCCCGGCATGCTCGTTTCGGCACCCTTAAAGAATCAAATCGTACGGGGGATTATACTCGGCAAGTCTTCAACCCCTGTTACAGATACCATTAGACCCATCAGCGATATACACGGTGATACACCATTGTATGAGCAACCAATGTTAGAGCTTCTCAACTGGATGTCTGATTATTATCTCGCAAACAAAGGCATTGTACTTAAAAATATGCTGCCGAAAGAGGCATTTAAGAAAGTAAAATCGCGGGGGGCTCGAAAGATAGAAAAAAAAACTGGTCTACC
>JACQXD010000035.1 GCA_016208875.1 Nitrospirota bacterium | reverse complement strand
TCCAACGCGGCTCACCATGTGTCCCTATCGTCTAGTCCGGCCCAGGACATCGCCCTTTCAAGGCGGTAACGCGGGTTCGAATCCCGCTGGGGACGCCAAAAAAATCAAGGGTTACAGCATGTAGCCCCTTTTCATTTTCTTTTAACCTGCTCCTGCAGAAACTGTTTCCAGTTCATAATAAGGATATTCCCAAGCCTATAAGGCTCATCGGTATTACAAATGACATGGCACGGCACATTCGGATAGTCTTCCTGAAAAGACCTTAATCCGGTAAGCTGCGATGTAGTAATTGTTTTAGACCACTTTATTTCATAAGCACCTGTAAGCCTGCCTGATTGTTCTATTATCAAATCTACCTCTGCTCCTGTGTTTGTCCGCCAATAGTAGAGATTGATCATCTTTTGTGACATCTTGATCCATTTTATTGTTTCTATAACGATAAACTGCTCGAATAATCTTCCAAGAAGATACGGGTCGGAAATGGCGTGGTCATAACGGTTAATGATGTTCGTAACGCCGTTATCGAACAGGTAAAATTTGGGGTGTCCTGAAAGGCGTTTCCGTATGCTCTTTCTCCACGGTTCCAAACGAAAACCGATAAGGGTGTCAACGAGGATTTCATAATATGTCTTGACGGTCATAACAGCCTGCTGGCACTCGCGTGCAACTGTAGAATAGTTTACGATCTCTCCGAACTGGCTGGCTGCCATATCAAGAAACTTTGAAAAAGCACCTATCTGCCTGACAATGCCTTCGGTCTGGATTTCTTCACGCAGGTAAACATCAACATATGCGTTAAGAATATCAATCTTATCTGTCTCTGATTCAGCAAGGAAAGCAGGGGGAAGCGACCCAAAACGCAGAAAATGCATAAGATGGGCATTCTCAGAGACTTCATGCCACATAAAAGGGAAGATAAACCGCTGCACTGCCCGTCCGCCGAGAAGGTTGGCATATCCTCGCTTGAGTTTTCTTGCGCTGGAACCCGACATAATAAAATGCAGTGATGTACTGTCAATAAGATGCTGGACCTCATTCAAAAGTTCAGGGACTCGCTGTATCTCATCTATAAAGACATGCTTTATGCTTTTCTTTTTCTCCATGACTTCTTTTCTCAGACGCGATGGGTCCTTTAAATATTTAAAAAATTGTTCGCTCAGCAGCAGGTTGATCTTATAGACCCTGTCCTTAAAAACACTATTAATGAGAGTGGTTTTTCCTGATTGCCGGGGTCCAAACAAAAAGAAAGATTTGTTTACAGGCAGCTTCAAGCTTCTCTTTATCATAATGTAAAAGTGTATTACACTTTTACAGCGATGTCAAGAGGTTGAGGCTTAGTATCCACTTACGTTTTAGTCTTTTATCCGGAAAGCTTCCCTGATGATTTTTATATCTATTCCTTTTTGAATATTTACCTTTCCTATCTTTTCGGGCAGTATGAATCTTAATTCTCCTGCAACCGCCTTTTTATCGAGTTTCATGCAAGTCGTCAGGGTATTCACATTTATCCCCGAAGGCATCTCCGAAGGAAGGCCGTAAGAGTCAAGCAATGCCTTTATCTTTAACACATTACGTTTCTTAAAAAAGTTCAGCATCTCGGCTATCTTTGCCTCAAAATACATACCGATGGCAACGGCCTCGCCGTGAAGAAATCTCTTATACCGGGTTACCGTTTCTATTGCATGGCCTATTGTATGCCCATAGTTCAAAATCGCCCTAAGCCCCGATTCTCTCTCATCCTTTGAAACAACCTCTGCCTTTATCTCGCAGGAACGCTTGATAATATAACTCAATGTATTTTTATTTAGCGAAAAGATTTTTTCGGGGTTATTTTCTAAAAAGCCGAATAGCCCTTTATCTTTTATCACGCCATATTTTATTACCTCAGCCAAGCCTGAAAGAAATTCCCTTTTCGGCAATGTATTTAATGTATCAATATCTATCCAGACGAGTTTCGGCTGGTAGAACGTTCCTATCATATTTTTGCCGAGTTTATGATTAACTCCGGTTTTCCCCCCGACGGAACTGTCTACCTGTGCAAGCAGGGTTGTCGGAACCTGGATGTAACTTATGCCTCTCATGTATGTGGATGCAACAAAACCCGTTATATCTCCTATAACACCGCCGCCGAGAGCAATGATTGCCGATTTTCTATCAAGCCTGTGTTTGAGAAGCTCTCCATAGATACCCTCCACGGTACTTATGTCTTTGTATCTCTCGCCGTCAGGGATTATTATCGGGATAACGTCAAACCCCGAAGACCTTATGGAATCGAGAACAGTCTTTCCATAAAGTTTATATACCGTCGGATTGCTTATGACGGCGGTTTTAGGACTTATGCCTATTGATCTAAGCCTCTGGCCGATCCCTTTAAGTATCTTGTTCCCGATACATATATCGTAACTTCTGTCTTTAAGTTTGACCTTTACTATTTCCATCGTATCCTTTCAATCCTCATAATAAAATTTAATATGCAAGGGATTGCTCTTGAGCGGATTTATTTTGCCGATATTCAAACACACCCCCCTCCCTCCCCCCTTGATAAGGGGGGATATGAGGGGGGTGAGAGGCAAAATACCTCGGAGGTCAGAATGACCGAGAATGAGCGAAAGAGTTGTCCATTGCATATTAATTCTCGCCCTTTATTTTTTCAATTATTTCCTGTGCAATCTGCCAAGGCGTCTTCCCTTCGGTATCTATTGTCATGTCCGCCTTTTCATAATATGGTTTTCTGAATTTTAGAAGCTCTCTAATTTTTTCAATAGGATTCTCTACCTGCAAGAGCGGCCTGTCATTATTATTGCCCGTTCTTTGGAGGATTGTCTCAGGACTTGCCGTAAGACAAACTATAACTCCGTTCTCTCTTAATGCATCCATATTTTCCTGCCTCAGCACGGCGCCTCCACCGGTTGAGATGACAACATTTTTATTTTTGGAAAATATTTTTACTATCTCCGTTTCTACCTCTCTGAACCTCGATTCGCCAAAATTTTTGAATATCTCGGTAATGGTCATCTTTTGAGACTTTTCTATCTCGGTATCTCTGCCAGTTCCGCCACTTCGGCTATTAGTAGGGGTCTCATAATTGAATTAACATTTATCCAAAAAATCTCACCACACCCCTCTTTGCCATCCTTCGACAAGCTCAGGATGACAAATGTCATGGTGAGTCTGTCGACCCATGCCCTCCCTTGGGCAAAGGGAGGTTAGGAGGGATTTTATAATCAATGTCCTCATACCCATGACCACATTATAACTAAGATTACTGTCAGAATTTAGAAATATATTTTATGTAGGAATCATAATTCCTCTTTATCTCTGCGATGTTGTCCCCTCCGAATTTTTCGAGAAAGGCATCTGCAATAACAAGTGCCGTCATTGCCTCTCCTACAACGCCTGCAGCAGGTACTGCGCATACATCCGAGCGTTCATACGTTGCCCTAAACGTTTTTTTTGTAACAATGTCCACTGACCCGAGGGGTTTTCTTAAGGTTGGGATAGGTTTCATGGCTGCCCTGAGTATTATCGGCATCCCATTTGTCATCCCGCCCTCTATACCTCCGGCATTGTTGGTCTTTCTATAAAACCGTGAACCGTGAACCGTGAACCGTGAACCGTCATAAGATATCTCGTCCATAACCTCCGAACCGAATCTTCTGCTCATTTCAAAACCCATGCCGACTTCTACCCCTTTAATCGCCTGAATTGACATCAATGCCTGCGAAAGCCTACCGTCAAGACGTCTGTCCCATTGAATATGACTTCCGAGACCGATCGGAATACCCGTCACAAAGAGCTCGAAGATACCTCCGAGCGAATTCCCATCTCTTGTCGTTTTATCAATTAAGGCAACCATTTTTTTTGATGCATTTTCATCCGGACATCGCACCGGTGATTTTTCCGCCTTTGCAAAAATTTCTAAAAGTTTTTTTTCTGAACCGTGAACCGTGAACCGTGAACCGTGAATAGAGCCTATTTCAATAACATAACTCCCGATCCTCACGCCAAATTTTTCCAGAAACTTCTTTGCGATTGCTCCAAGTGCTACACGCATTGCAGTCTCTCTTGCACTCGAACGTTCAAGGATATCTCTTATATCATGGGTGTCATACTTTATTGCACCCGCAAGGTCTGCATGTCCCGGTCTCGGCCTTGTTACCCCTTTAAATTCCGCATTCCGCATTCCGCATTCCGCATTCATTATCTCCTGCCAGTTTGCCCAATCCTTGTTTTCTATGAGTATTGCTATGGGAGAGCCTATGGTTTTGCCAAAACGGACACCTGAAAGGATTTCGGCATGGTCAGATTCTATCTTCATCCTCCCACCCCTGCCGTAACCTCCCTGTCTTCTCTTTAGGTCCAAATCTATATAACCCGAAGAAATAGAAAGCCCTGAAGGAATTCCCTCGAGTATCCCTGTCAATGCCTTGCCGTGTGATTCACCTGCCGTAAGAAATCGTGAACTGAACATATAGGTTAACACAAAAAGTGTAAGGGCAAAACAAAGGATAAATCCGATCATCCCATGTCCCAGCTTACTGCTTATTTTCCCTATAACAACAACGGAAAAAACGAGACCCGTTACTACCGCAAACACCTTAAACGTCCTGCCGGCCATAAAATCCTTAATAGCCTTCTCGATCTTTTCTTTGCTTGAGGCAATATCTATCTTTTTGTCTTCTGTTACATCCGATGTTGATGCAACTTTATTTTCCGGCAAGGGTATTACTGCGGTCTTTATTGACGTACCACTGACTATTTCGGCCTTCCCCTTGTATTCCTTAGGAATGACCTGAAGATTGTCCACAATGCATATGGTTCCGTTTTTATCTACATACTTATAAATGGCAGCAAAGGCAACCTGCGTAAAAATAGCACCTAACACACCTAATAAAAAGAAGCTGAGTAAAACTTTTCTCACAGAACTGTAAGCCTTATTCATGACATTATGGTATTAAAAATTGTGAGAGAAAGTAAAGACCACATTCGCCAAAAAGTGAAAAATCGTTGAAGGCAGCACATTCGAGGTCTTCATGTAAAGCAGGCCCATAATAATTGAAGGAAAGAAGGTTAATGGTGCGTAAATATCTCCATAGAACAATAACCCCGGCAGATGCGTAATCGCAAACATAAGGCTCACGATAAGAACAGCTTTCACATTATTCCCTAACAAATCCTGAAGAAAACCCCTAAAAAATACCTCCTCCGGAAAAGATACAGCAAACAGTTGAATCAGTATAGAATTGATTGTTATCGGCGTAAACGTCCTGCCGGAAGAAAAAATGACATAAAAGGGGATAAGAATTATAAACGAAGCCGATAGACCTAACATAATGTGTCCCGGAGAGAACTTAAAGTTTATCTTACTCTTAAGTATTAAGGGAACAGCCAAGAGGTAAAAGGGAATAAAGTAATCAAAAATACGAATAGAGAAGGCATACGAGAGAAAAACTATCAAGAGTAATACGGCATATGAATATAAGGCTTTTTGTTTCAGTTTAAAATCCCTCCTAACCTCCCTTTGCCAAAGGGAGGAAAGATTCCCCTCTATCAAGAGGGGATTAAGGGGTGTGTTCCCCTCTTTGGCAAAGAGGGGTTAGGGGAGATT
>JACQXD010000126.1 GCA_016208875.1 Nitrospirota bacterium | reverse complement strand
TAAAGCCAGGAGTAATTGAATTAGATAAAATAGATATTACTGATAAATGCATAAATATTAAATTGATTTGTAATTGTAATAATGTAAGTAAGGAAATTCTTGCTAATATGGTTAATATGGTCAGTGGCATAAGAAATTATTGGAGCCATGAAATAAATAGCGTTAGCTTTCATTTAGTTTATATAAATAAAGAGACTGGTGCCGAAGTTGCTAAGCTATAAAATAATAAGTAAGATTGTTAAGAAAAGGGGCCGATTCTATTAAAACTGTCCTTACCAGACAGATAATAGAGTGCTTGAGGTTTGTACCCAAAGGCTTTACCCTTCTCAAGCCTTCGTAAGGTTAGTTGCTCATTGCGGACATATGTGAAAGATATTATAATAGAACTATAGCAATTTTAAGGAGAAACTGATAATTTTGAATATGATAACTCAGGAACAAATTAACCAGATCGTCAAAGCAATCATCACAGGTTATGCCCCTCAAAAAATAATCCTTTTCGGGTCATATGCTATAGGAAGTCCAGCCAAAGAGAGCGATATAGATTTGCTTATTATCAAGGATGACAATTTGCCGAAGATACAGAGGAATCGTGTTGTCAGGAGTTTTTTAAAAGATTTCTCCTTGCCTGTTGATGTCATTGTTAAAACCAGTCAGGAATTTGAGATGTTTAAGAATGTTATTGGAACGGTAGTTTATGCAGCCAACAAATATGGCAGGGTTCTTTATGGATAAGAATGAAATTGTAAAACATCTTGTCGAGCAATGGATTAAAATAGCGGAAAGAGATTTGCTTACTGCAAAACAGGGATTAAAAGCTGATGAAGTTATAACGGACACCGTTTGTTTTCATTGCCAGCAAGCCGCTGAGAAATATCTGAAGGCATTTCTTGTCAAAAAACAAATCGAGTTTACAAAGACACATAACATAATGTCCTTGCTGAATCTTTGTGCATCGGATGATAATTCGTTCAAAGAAGAATTATCAGAGGCAGATAATCTGACCGATTATGCCGTTGAAATACGCTATCCCGATGACTGGTATGAACCGACCATTGAAGAGACAAAACTGGCTTATGAAAGTGCTCTCAAAATCAAAAGTTTCGTTCTCAAAAAGCTTGGGATTTCAACCGAGACATAAGAATGCGATGGTTCTATCCAAAAAATGCCCGCAATGACATAGAAGTACTTGAGTAATTCAAATTAAACTAATAATATAGATTCCATGATTATTGTTGCAGTCCTGTCTATCATCTTCTATCTCCTCAGCCTATACAGAGGGTTTCTCATCTATCCGGGTTTTCTTTTACAGGTGGCTTATATGCTGATAAGAGGGATTCAGCTTGAACGCCTCCCGCTTGTAGGCCCTCACGACACACTATTCTTTCTTTCTTCTTCGCTGGTTGCATTTGCTATTCCCTTCATGTTTTCCATAAACGACGAGAGACAATTTGTCGGGTCAGTCTCGGTGATCGCATCTGTGTTTGCCATCTTCTCTCTCCTTTCAAGACCTCATAACATACCTCTTCCGCCGGTCCTAAGAACATATTGGTTCGAGTTGCACGTGGGTCTTTCATTTTTCTCGTATGCACTCTTTGGTATAGCAGCAGTTCTTGGATTTTTGTACATAAGAAACAAAGATCAGGAGACAGAGATTCTGCAGTACAAGGCTGTTCTTATAGGATACTGTATGTTTTCTCTGTCCATGATATTCGGCGGGATATGGGCATACCTTGCATGGGGCACGTACTGGTTGTGGACACCGAAAGAACTCTGGACTACAATCTTGTGGATTTTCTATAGCCTCTATCTGCATGCAAGATTGAGAAAAGAATGGATGGGAATGCCTTCCGTTGTTTTGGGAATTATAGGTTTTGCCGTTACGTTATTTACATATTTAGGGGTGAGCCTCTTAATGAAGAGCTCGCATACGTTTTGATGGGATATGAATAAGATAGAATAGGCAGGGCATGGTATTTGAGCGGTTTATTTTGCCGATATTCCAGAAAAAAATTTATGATCGATCAAGAGGCAAAATCCTCGGAGGTCGGAACGACCGAGAATGAGCGAAGATGCTATGCCCTGCCTATATTTCGGTGAAAATTAATATGTTTAAAAAACTTTTAGCTTTTTTTTTCTCTCTCAGAACAGCCATATGGCTTTTGCTCGCCTTGCTTTTTATGCTTCTTTTCGGCTCGCTGATAATGCCTGCAAGGCCGGAATTTTCGTCCTTGAATTCCATGCCTTTATTCGATTGGCTCGGCGAGAACAAGGCGGGCATAACATGGTGGCTTTATGGTTCGATTTTATTGTTGTCTCTGCTTACTGCAAATACATTGCTGTGCAGTATCGAATCTCTTATAAGAAAACAACAATCTAAGAAATGGCTCCTAATTATTTCACCCCAGATAATACATATAGGCTTTTTGTTTATGCTTCTTGCACATCTTCTCAGTTCTACAGGCAGCTTCAGGGGAAATACAGTCGCGTATGAGGGTTCGGCACTCGCCCTGCCGAATAATCTGGCAGTAGCGATTAAAGATATAACCGTAGAACTCAGCCCGTCAGGTTATGTTTCGGACTGGGCAGTAAATATCGAATATCTCTCAGACGGCAAAGGGATAAAAGAGGATTATCTTAAGCCGAATTCTCCATCCTTTTATAAGGGTCTCGGAATATATCTAAAGGATATTCGGCCCTACCCCGTTAAGACGGTACTGCTTGAGGTAAGCAGGGAACCGGGTGCGGTCTGGGCATTAATCGGCGGTCTGCTTTTTATGCTCGGGACTGTAACGCTTATGATATTAAAGATAAAAAAGGAATCTTCGTCTTAACTCCGGAAAATTAAAGTAATCGCTTCTGTCTCAGGATGTAACAAAGCGATCTGCATATCTGGTATGCATATCAACAAATGCCTGCACTATCTCAGGGTCGAACTGCTTTCCTGAACACCTCAACAATTCTTTAAAAGCCCTTTCGTTGGTTGTACCGGCACGGTATGGTCTGTCCGATAATATAACATCATAACTATCGGCAACGCTGATTATCCGGGAGAGGAGCGGGATATTTTCTCCGGATAATCCTTCGGGATAGCCTGAACCGTCATAGTTTTCATGGTGGTGCAGTATTGCAGGCAGTATAGATTCGAATTGCTTGAGCGGTTTTAAAATCTCCACCCCCTTCTGCGGATGCCTCCTTATATTGTCTAATTCATCATTCGTAAGCCGTCCGTTTTTGCCGAGGATGAAATCACTTATACCTATTTTACCTATATCGTGAAGCATTGCAGCCACCTTTAGGTCGTTCCTATCATTCTCATGGAGGTCGAGTGCAGCAGCAATAAGCCTTACATAATGGCTGACCCGTCTGCAATGTCCGTATGTACCTGTATCCTTTTTCTCCATAGCCTGGGCTAACGAAGACAGGACTGAAAAATATATTTGCCTCAGTTCGCTTTCCTTTTCGCTTACCCTTGTCTCGAGTGTCGCAAGTAATTCCTTTTTTTGCCTGTCGAGGTCCCTTTTCTTTCCGACATAATCTATGCTTTTAATCAGGTCTGCAACAAAGAAGGGTTTGGTTATAAAATCTGACGCCCCTCTTTTCAATGCCTCGACCGCAAGGCTCGGGCTCCCGTTTGCCGTAAATATAACGTAATAGAGATCAGGGTCTATCCCGGACATCTTCTGCATAAGATCGAGTCCCTTTATCGTGCCGAGGAATTGGTCGAGAAATACTATATCGAATGTTTCTTCTGATACGAGTGTAATCGCAGTGCATCCATCGGAAGCGGTTTTTACATAATAACCGAGGTCCCCAAGAAGCATCGAGAAAGTTTCCAGGATTCTGTCCTCATCATCAACAAGCAGGATCCGTGTTATCTCCGACATCTTCAATTTGTCCTTAACGCTATATTCATCGTTATCTCGCCGCACTCCGTAAATAAGGGGACCTGAAAGGTCTCCATTAAAGGAGTTTTCTTCCTCACATCGTATCTTGTCATAACCTCCGGGGGATAGACGTGGAAATCGAAACCCATATCATTGAGCGTACTTGTAGCATTTCCCGCGATCATATTTGCGATCTCGGATATCGAATCTAGGCCTAATGACGTTACGGACTCTAGACATTCCCCATTTACTGTACAACACAATTTAAGGGCAGTATCTTCGTCCATATTCAAAATGATACTCCCCTCGGAATCGCCTCTAAGTCTTATCACTATGGCAAAATCTCCCTCTATCCTGTCACTGCTTATAAGAGACATGTTCCCTTTTGCAATATCGGATTGAAGGACAAAATCAAAGACCTTTACCATAGAGTTAACAAACGGTTCTATATATTCATATCTCATTTCAGACCTCCTTGCCCGCCTTCGATAACAGACTTGATTATCGTACTGACGTACTCCGGGCTGAACGGTTTGGTGACAAAATATCTTGCCCCGAGACAGATGGCCTTCCATACCATCTCCTTATGCCCGACTGAACTGACTATTATCACCTTTGCGTTCTTATCCATCTCTATAATCCTGCGGAGTGTATCCACACCGTCAAGTACGGGCATGGTAATATCCAGAAGCACAAGGTCGGGATTCAGCCTATCATAAAGGTCAACCGCCTCCTCACCGTTTGCCGCCTCGGCCACCACGTTTCCGCCGAGCATGGAAACCACCTTCCCAATATTCTTGCGGGCAAACTCGGAATCATCCGCGATCAGACAGTTGAACGTCCTGGCACACCTATCAATATTTAACTGTCCCATATTCCTCCTCCTTTCTTTCAAGTATCAAAGTATCACAGTGTCAAAGTATCAAAGTTCCGAATATCGTTACTTTCGATATCCTGATACTGCGATACCCTTTTTCTATCAAAATGCTCTATTAAAAAATCCGCCATATCTTCGAGGGGCATAACCTTTTTGATATACCCCTTCTCTATGGCTGCCTTCGGCATACCGTAAACAATGCAGCTTTCTTCGTCCTGCGCAATAGTTAAACCGCCCATTGCCATTATCTCGCCGATCCCCTCGGCGCCGTCACTTCCCATGCCGGTCATAATAAGTCCGGTCGCCATATTGTCATATTCAAAGGCAGCCGAATTGAAAAGTACGTCAACCGACGGCCTATGACCGTTTACCGGCGGAGAGTCGCTTAGGACTGCGATTGTCCCGAGGGGCAGGGATTTTATCTTAAGATGTCTGTCCCCCGGAGCGATCAGCGCCCTGCCGGGGATAAGAAGATCTCCGTCCTCTGCTTCTTTTACTTCTATCTCGCACAGAGAATTCAGTCTCGCTGCAAACATCTCGGTAAATCCGGCCGGCATGTGCTGGACTATGGCAATCGGTACGGCAAAATCCTCAGGTATTTGGGGGAGCAGATAGCTTAATGCATTCGGGCCTCCCGTAGAAACGCCTATAACAAGTAATCTGTCGGCATGTCTTTTGTCAATAAATGTTCCTTTTTCTTTATGCGGAATAACGGCTCGTTTCGGTTCGATCGAGGTATGTACTTTTTTGATCCGCAATCTCGCTGCAGGATATTTAAAGGCAGCCCTTACCTTTTCGATAAGTTCATCGCCTATATCTTTTATATGGACAGAGATTGCATCCTGCGGTTTTGTTATAAAATCAAAGGCCCCTATCTCAAGTGCCTTGAAGGTTAATTCGGCGTCTTTCCTTGTAAGGGAACTTACTATAATAGCCGGTATGCCGAAGTCTTCTACGATGTGCCTTAGTGTTTCTATACCGTCCATTCTCGGCATATTTACATCGAGGGTTATGACGTCAGGCTTAAGATCCCGAATTTTCTTAAGGGCAAATAGACCGTCCATTGCAGTACCGATAACCTCGATCTCCGGGTCTGAACTCAGTATAGAGGGGATCATCTTTCTCATGAAAGCAGAATCGTCAACTACAAGAACCCTTATCATTTTCATCTGAAAATCCCCCCTCACCCTAACCCTCTCCCACCAAGGGGAGAGGGAATGTTGATTGGTGTATTTTCCGCTTTCCACTTATTTCCCCGCCCTTGAGGGGAGGGGATGAAGGGGAGGGTGATTCTTGCTTTTTCATCCTCTATAGCCTTTCTGATTACTGCCGGGGCATCGAGGATGATGACAACCCTTCCGTCTCCGAGTATCGAGGCACCTGCAGTAAGTTCAGACTGTGTATAATCCGTATCTACGGCCTTTATTACGAGTTCCTGCTGTCCTATAAGTTTATCCACGAGAAGTCCTATTTTCCTATTTCCACTGCCCAATATAAGGACAAATTTCTTTCTAAGAGGAGAAGTATCGGGATTACTATGGAATACTCTAACAGTGCCACGTACAATTTGCTCGTCATTCCGGCTTGTCCGGAATCTTTCTGAACAACCCCCTGAATCCCCCTTTTCTAAGGGGGAATAAGAAGGATTCCCGACGCACTTCGCTTGCGGGAATGACGCTTGTGAGGTTTTGTTTATATATTCACTATTAATCCCAAGAAGTTTCTGCAGATGGATTATAGAAATTACCCGGTCCCTTAGGAGAAGCGTTTCCTTTCCATCAACGGTTACAAGAT
Organism: Nitrospirota bacterium; assembly: GCA_016208875.1. Taxonomy (GTDB): domain Bacteria; phylum Nitrospirota; class Thermodesulfovibrionia; order Thermodesulfovibrionales; family UBA1546; genus JACQXD01. The sequence goes on along the minus strand of JACQXD010000126.1, from coordinate 1,214 downwards.
CATCTGTCATTATCCTCGTCACTTCTGCAATAACAGATATAGGGACCGCATATATCCTATTGCCTGCCTCGAAGAGCAGCGCCTTTATTATTGCCAGGGTAAGAGGCAGCCTCAGCGTAAATTTTGTCCCCTTGCCGGGAGATGATTCCACCTCTATCGTACCTTTCATCCCTTCGACAGCCGACTTAACGACATCCATCCCTATTCCCCTTCCGGACACATCGCTAAGTACCTCAGACGTACTCAACCCGGAAAGGAATATCAGATCTATCGTCTCTTTATTCGACATTTTTTCGATCTCATCACTGCGGAGGAATCCTTTTTCAAATGCCTTTTGTTTTAGTTTATCCGTATCTATTCCCTTACCATCGTCCGACGTCTCTATGACAATCTGTGCTGCCTCATGATAAGCCCTGAGGGTAATGACTCCTTCCTCCGACTTACCGATCGCCTTTCTGTAAGTCGGGTCCTCTATCCCGTGATCTATATGGTTTCTTATCAGATGCGCCAGAGGCTCATTCAGGGTATCAACAATCCCCTTATCGAGCTCTGTTTCTTTACCATGTATATCGAGCCGTATCGGCTTGCCCTTTTCATCGGATAGGTCCCTCACCATTTTGGGGAATTTTCTGAAGACATGGTTTATCGGCACCATCCGCATCGTCATCGTCCCCTTCTGGAGATCGGAAACTATTCTCTCCATATAGGAATTTGCAATAAAGAGCCTCGACGCTATATCAGCCTCTGCAATTCCGTGTTCGATGTCTCTCGCTATTTTATCTATCATAGATCTCCCGATTATAAGTTCACCCACAAGATTGACCAGATTATCTACCTTTGAAACCTCGACCCTAAGCATTTCGCTCTTAAGCCTCTGCGACTCTATTTCGGATTTTGGATTTTGGATTTCGGATTTACTAAGGAGTTCATTAGTAAAGCCACATAAATCACCCTCCCCTTTATCCCCTCCCCTCAAGGGAGGGGCAATATTCTTACCCTCTCCCCAGGCGGGAGAGGGCGAGGGTGAGGGGGCTTTACTTATGGTCTTATTAGTAATTCCGCATTCCGCATTCCGCATTCCGCAATTAATTTGTTCCGCATTCTGAAAGTCCCTGACATTTATCTCAAGCGTTATACCGGTAATAAAAGCGTCTCTCTTTATTTCGTCTCCGCAAAGTTTCGTACCGAATAAAAGCCTCATTCTTTTGGCATTG
>JACQXD010000125.1 GCA_016208875.1 Nitrospirota bacterium | reverse complement strand
TCTGTGGAGTTCTTCCTGAGTCTTCTTGCTATGCCGCTCATACTTTCACCCCCACCCTTGCCCTCCCCCCTCAAGGGGGAGGGTTTCCCTTATATCTCCATATGTTACAGATGTCTTTTTCATAGAACTTTTGACATTACCCTCATTTTTCAATTTGCATTTTACATTTTGCATTTTGAAATTTGAACTTTACAATTTGCAATTTTCATTTTTGTGCATTACCATCCCACTGTTACACTTCCCGGAGTTGTATCTCCGCCTCCACTGCTGCTACTGCTGCCGCCACCTCCGCCTCCACCTCCGGCCAGTGCAGCAACACCGCCTCCGACTGCTAATAGACCGAGGACTATCCATATCCAGCCTGACGATGACTTTGATTCCTGTATTGTCGGTATATCTTCTTCATCGGTAGCTAATATTTCCGGCGGATGTTTTGTAATCTCTGCCTCTGCAAGATAATAAGATTCTTCTGCAAAGGAGATTGCAGGATAAAGATACATGTTAAAAGTTAAGAAAATAAGAAATATACTGATGATCCTTTTCATTTTGACGATACCTCCATAAATATTTATTCAGAAAATCTCCCCTCGCCCCTCTTTGCCAAAGAGGGGTACACACCCCTTAATCCCCTCTTGATAGAGAGGAATTTTTCCTCCCTTTAGCAAAGGGAGGTTAGGAGGGATTTTATAAATATTCAATGTCTGAATTATTATGTACATCTTAATATTCCTTTTCTACCACCTCGTATCCACCGATAGCCATAGCCCTTTTGTCGGCAGGGATAGAGAGGAGGGCGTTGTAAAACGATGCTATTGATATATCTTTGTCTTTTTTCAGTTGTCCCTCAAAATCAAACCACTCCTTTGTGGCTATAACAATGAAGTATTCTATATCTTTTTTCTTTTTGCCGCAGGTTTTAACACACAGTCCCAGACCCTGCGAGGGGAATAGAGTCTCTTTACCTTCTTCTACATAGTGCTTTTTCTGAAATTTATTAGGCAGCAGCATACTGAACTTTTCGTCTTCAGAGAGATGGAAGATCGAGATGTATGCCCCTCGACCGGTCCTGATCTTAAGTCTTGCCTCATCACCGGAGATGTACACCGGCTTATCCGTTTCGAGAGAGACCGTAAAAAAAGGGTCTGTCTGCTCCTTGTTTTTGGCAATACACAGTTTTGCATGCACTTTATATAACGGTAGGGGCGGGGTCTCGCTCGATATCTTTTGAAGTTCGGTTTCCCAGTTAACGATCTCTTTTTTGAGAATATGTCCTTCGGACATTGACATTATAATATCCTCGACAAGGGCACTATTTTTGACCGTGGTTCCTCCATAAATCCGTACACCCGCAATCTCTTCGACGGCTGTGACGGATGCCCTTCTAACGGCCAATTTCTGTGCGTCTTCTACGCTCATGCCTTCTGCCAATGCCTCTCCGCTTACTGTCCTCCACTCGCAATCTTCCTGAGCATAGACAGGAATACGTATGGCAATTTGCAAAAGGATAATTATAACGATGCACGATGCATGATTCATGATGCATGATGCACAATTTACAGTTTTCTTATCCTGTATCTTGTATCGTGAATCCCGCATCTTTCTATTTGCTCCAGATAACCCAGTCTTTTCTTTCATCGAACGGAAAGGGTTTTATATCGGGCAGTTGTTCTCTGCTTATGCCGTAGATAGCCCTCGATTCATTCGATACCGTTTCCCTCAAATAATCGTAGAGTTCCTCAACAGTGATCTTATTGCCTGATTTAATCGGACTTTTCGGATCTATAAACCCCTTTACAAGCTGTGTAGTGAAAAGACCGTGCTTATTCTTCTGGTCGCTGTTACTCAACTGGCTGCCCTGAGACGATGCAAAGCTTACTATCTTTTTCGAAAGCAATACAGGGTCTTTTATCTTTAGCTCTACTATCTTTGCGCCCTCTATTACCGCCTTTTTTTCTGCGTACCTACCTGTCGAACCGCTGAAACAGGTATCGAGAAACACATATATATTGGCTGCCCTTAATTTATCGAGATTGGAATATAGGGCATTCAGCGAATAACCCGTGCCCTCTAAATTAGACGGATTTCCGTCGAATGGAAGGATATATGGAACAGCTTCGTTAGGGCTGTCGGGATTTATAGAAGGTCCTCCATGTCCGGAATAATAAAAGTACAATGTGTCGTTAGTCCCTATGCGGTGGAGTTTGTTCTCGATATAATCCTTGAGCGTGGTTCCCGTTGCCTGTTCATTGATAAGGCTGATAATGTTTGCCTTGGGCACGCCGTAAACCTTGCTGAAGAACATCTCCATTAGTTTTGCATCCCTTTCCGCAAATAGGGCGTCTGTGGTCTCTCTATATTTTTCTATACCGATAATCATTGCCCACCTGTTTTTATCAACAGGTGCAGGGGACACTTTTTTAATCACATCGAGCAAAAGATCGGGCGTCCCTTCTATCCTGAAATTCTTTGATGCGAACGCATCTCCATCGCGAAAGACCTTTACCTGCCAGTCGCCTGGATAATATGCTGCCTTTTCTCCATTAACCGACAGCCTGTGCCATGCACTTGCCTCTTTGCTGTATTTCCCGCTCGCCGCCTGAAATGGATAATTACCGGTAGAAAGATAGAGCTTTCCATTAGGGTCATACCATTCCCACCTGAGTTTATGATCTCCGGAAAGGTTGCTGCATTTGATATATGCGATAACCTCTTTGTCTTCCGCAGAGAAGGTAGCGGTAGGTTCTACCGGAATGCCTATAGTGCTTTTTTCGATATTCTTTGATAAGGTGATCTTTTTTTCACAATCAAAAGGAAGCGGTTTTCTTACCTCTACGGTAGAGGAGCAGGCGAAAGAAAGAATAGAAAATATACCCAGAAAAACAAGAATCCAAAAATTTTTCATTTTTGTCCTCCCCCAATTTTAGTTGAGCCATAATAACAGAGGTATAGAATCTAAGTCAATTCCTTTGCGATGGCCGCCAATTGTTCTATCTTTTCCTGACAGTCCCTGCAGTATATTGCAAAGGGCATAATCTTTAGCCTTTCCTCGCTTATATCTCCGCCGCAATCCTCGCAAATTCCATATGTTCCTTCATTAAGCTTTCTAAGCGATTCATCTATCTTCAGGAGCGTATCCCTATGAGTTCCGAGCTGTCTAAGGCTCACGTCTTCGGAAAGGTCAACGATAGACCAGTCTCCGTCATCGAGTGCCGTGTCAACGAGTTGTCTTGTCTCGCCTTTGATATACTTCGATATCTCGGACTTAGCCTCTTTAACGATCTGTTCCCTTTTTTGAATCAAATATCTTCTTAAAGCCTCTTTCTTTTCGCCTAACAATTCTGTAGTTTTTGGGATTCTTTTACTTAAATCTTTAGATACCGGAGTGATTTTTTTTACTTTTACAGGCTTTTTTACCATGGCAACAGGTTTTGGTATCCTTTTCTTTACACTTTTTTCGTGTTTTGTTTTCGAGACTTTTTTCTGCTGGCTTTCGCCCTTCTTTAGGGGTTTTGTTGTTTTTTTTGCAGCTTTTTTAGGATATTTTTTTATAGCCATTATTTTACCTCTTCGGTTTTATCTTCTTTACCCTCTTCCTTAAAGACCTCGATAATAGTTCTCACCTTGATACCTGCCTGCTGAAGGGCCTTCTGGATATCGGGCAGTTTTGCATCCGTCACCTTAAGCATAAAATTACTGTTGGTAGCCATATTACACCTCCATTATCTCTTTTTCCTTGTGCTGCAGTATCTCATCTATTTTTTTGATATAAGAGTCTGTCATCTTTTGTATCTCATCGAGGGATTTTTTCGTATCGTCTTCACTGAAGTGTTTTTCTTTTTCGAGCTTTTTTATATCTTCGTTTGTATCTCTCCTTATATTTCTTATAGCTACCCTTGCATCCTCGGCACCTTTTTTTACTACCTTTACAAGCTGTTTCCGCCGCTCTTCCGTCAGCACGGGAATGTTGATCCTTATAATTTTACCGTCATTTGTCGGTGTAAGACCGAGATCGGATTTCATTATAGCTTTCTCTATATCGGGGATTATCTTCTGCTCCCACGGTTGTACCGCTATCTGGCGACTCTCGGGAATGGTCAGCGACGCAAGCTGCTGTAAGGGAGTAAGCGTTCCATAATAATCAATTTTGATGCCGTCAAGAAGCGAGAGTGATGCGCGGCCGGTCCTTACCGCAGCGAATTCCTTTTTGAGCGATTCGATAGTGTGATCCATCTTCTCAACTGCTTTTCTTTTCACTTCTTTTTCCATTGTCTCCTCCTACCATAGTGCCTATCTTCCTACCCTGAACAACCTTTTTGATATTATCCCTTCCTCTAAGGTTAAATACCACAATCGGAAGGTTGTTGTCCTTGCATAAGGAGATTGCCGTTGAATCCATAACTCCAAGCCCCTTTTTAAGCACATCTATGTAACTTATGGAATCATATTTTTTTGCCCTCGGATCCTTTACAGGGTCGGAAGTGTAAACACCATCGACCTTTGTCGCCTTCAGTATTACATCGGCTCCTATCTCCATTCCCCTTAAAGCCGCTGCAGTGTCGGTGGTAAAATAAGGATTGCCGGTACCGGCAGCGAATATTACAATACGGCCTTTTTCAAGGTGTCGCATTGCCCTCCTTCTAATATAAGGCTCTGCCAGCTCTCTCATTTCTATGGCCGACTGAACCCTTGTCGGGATATTATTCTTTTCAAGTGCATTCTGTAACGCAAGAGCATTTATTACTGTAGCGAGCATCCCCATATAATCTGCCGAAGCGCGTTCCATCCCTTTTACACTTGCCTCCACACCTCTGAAAATATTACCTCCGCCTATAACTATAGATATCTCGGCGCCCAGATTAACGACCTTTTTAATCTCTTTGGCTATATAGTCCACCGTAGTAGGATCTATGCCGAATCCCCTTTCTCCCATCAGTACCTCGCCGCTGAGTTTTAAAAGTATCTTTTTATATTTTAATTTGTATTTCAACGGAGGGTAACCCTGCATTTATTGTTTTTCACCAAGATGGAATCTGGCAAAACGTCTTATCAGGATATTCTCTCCTAACTTTGCTATCTTTTCCGTAACGAGGTCTTTTATCTTCAGTTTCTGTTCGGGGTCTTTAACGAAGACCTGTTCAAGCAAACAATTTTCGCAGAAGAACTTATCGAGTTTTCCCTCGACTATTTTTTCGACAACCTGAGGGGGTTTGCCTGTTACCTGTGCCCTGTATATCTCCTTTTCCCTCTCTATTACGTCCTGAGGTACATCCTCCAGCGAAAGATACGCTGGATTTGCCGCAGCTATATGCAAAGAGATATCCTTAACAAGTCCCCTAAAATCATCGGTCTTTGCAACAAAGTCAGTTTCGCAGTTAACTTCTACGAGAACCCCTATCTTATCCATATGCACGTATGAGCCTATAAGTCCTTCGGACGCCGTTCTGCCTGCCTTTTTTAAAGCAGTGGCAAGGCCTTTCTGCCTGAGGCAGTCTATCGCTTTTTCGAAATCGCCGCTGCTTTCGGCAAGTGCCCTTTTACAGTCCATCATACCTGCACCTGTTTTTTCTCTGAGATCTTTTACCATATCGGCCGAAATAGTCGTCATCCTTTTACCTCCTCTGCCTCTGATTCCTCCTGTTGTATCTTTTCTTCAACTTGAACCTTTTCAGCCTCGTCGGCTACCGTTTTTGACAGGGTCGCCTTCCCTTCGAGTATTGCATCTGCCATCTTTGCGGCAAGGAGTTTTATTGCCCTGATAGCATCGTCATTGCCGGGAATAACATAGTCGATCTCATCGGGATCGCAATTTGTATCAACAACGGCAACTATAGGTATAGAGAGCTTTCTCAATTCTGCCACGGCGATCCGCTCCTTTTTCGGATCTATAATAAATGCCGCTCCAGGCAGTCTATCCATATCTTTTATGCCGCTTAAATTTTTCTCGAGCTTACCACGCTCTTTCTCCAGTGCCGAGACCTCTTTCTTGGGAAGGAGTTCATACGTGCCGTCCGTCTTCATGGTCTCTATCTGCTTAAGCCGCTCGATACTCTTTTTTATAGTCGAGAAATTAGTAAGCATACCGCCGAGCCATCGTTGATTTACAAAGAATGTTCCTGCCCTTTGCGATTCTTCTAATACCGCATCCTGCGCCTGTTTTTTTGTGCCGACGAAAAGGACTGCTCCACTTTTTACAGCGGTATCCTTAATAAAATTATATGCCTCTTCAAGTCCCTTCATTGTCTTCTGAAGGTCGATAATATAGATGCCGTTCCTCTCGCCAAAGATATATTTCTTCATCTTTGGATTCCAGCGTTTTACCTGATGGCCAAAATGGACACCGGCTTCAAGAAGTTCTTTCATTGTTGCTACCATTGATCCTCCTGGTTTTTCCTCCGCCTTTCCCTCTACACCCCGAAAGGGACCACGCAGAGGAAAGTTGTTGGCGTGTGTTATTTTTTTTCTCTACTTAAAAAGAACAAGTCTTCTAAGTCTAAAAGATTATCATAAAAGGCATTTATTTTGCAAGGGCCTACAGTTCGAGCTGCGTTACCCTTAATACTTCATCAACAGTTGTAATACCTTTCTTAATCTTTTCTATTCCATCCTGTCTTAGCGTGCGCATTCCGAGAGAGATCGCCTTATCTTTGATCTCTCGCACGGTTGCCCTTCTCATGACGAGTTCTCTTATTGAATCGTCTACCATAAGAAGTTCGAATATTGCCATTCTGCCCCTGTAGCCGGTCCCCAGACAATTGTCGCAACCTTTGCCCTTCCAGAATTCGGATACACCCTCGCCGAGTTCCCTTCTTATATCGGCAGTAGCAATGTGTTTTTCCTTGCAGTTCGGGCATATCCTTCTTACGAGTCTCTGTGCCATCACGCCTATCAGCGTAGATGAGACAAGATAGTTTTCTACCCCCATATCCATTAAACGGGTTATAGCACCCGGCGCGTCGTTTGTATGAAGTGTGCTGAATATTAGATGGCCTGTCAGTGCCGCATGTATTCCGATCCCCGCTGTTTCAAGATCGCGGATCTCTCCTACCATTATTATATCCGGATCCTGCCTTACTATATGTCTTAGTCCGCTTGCAAATGTCAGCCCGATCTTAGGTCTGACCTGTATCTGGTTAATACCTCGCATCAGATATTCAACGGGTTCTTCTATAGTTATTATCTTTTTATCGGGAGAGTTTATCCTGTCCAGAGAGGCATAAAGGGTGGTGGTCTTTCCGCTTCCGGTGGGGCCTGTAATCAGTATCATCCCATACGGTTTATGGAGGATACTCTCATACTTTTCAACCAGGATGTTATCGAATCCTATTTCGGCTAATGTAAGGAAATATGTCTCTCTATCAAGAAGCCTCATGACTATACTTTCCCCGTAAATAGTCGGAATTGTAGAGACCCTGATATCTATCTCCTTACCAGCAAAGCTGCCTCTTATTCTGCCGTCCTGGGGTAATCTTCTCTCGGCAATGTTCATCTGAGAGAGGAGTTTTATCCTCGATGATACCGCTGACTGCATCCTGACAGGCATAATCTCTTTATCATAGAGAATACCGTCCACCCTGTATCTGACGCGGACATTATTTTCTTCCGGTTCTATGTGAATATCGCTGGCCCTGTCCTTAACTGCATTGTCGATGATAACGTTTACAATTTGTATAACACCCTTTTCCTGCGCAATATCCTTAAGATGGCCTATATCCTCCGATATACCTGTCATCGAGGTTTCTTCTTCTGCTGCATCCTCTATTAATCTCTGCATAACCGCATCCCTCGATCCATGCAGTACTTCGAGATGTCCGAGAATCGAGGAACTCTTTGCCAGAAATAAATTTATGTCATAGTTAAAAGATGTTCGCAGGGTCTCGATGGCATCGTTTCTTACGGGATCTCCGACAGCAATGTTCAGGACATCGTCCGAGATGGAAAGGGGCAATATGAGATTCTCTTTTAAGAAGTTAAACGATATTTTTTCAATTGGTATGACCTGTGGAAATTCGGCCTCGGATATTATGGGAATGTTGAATTGTAAAGATAGTGCCTGAAGGAGTTCATCTTCTTTAAGAAAGGTCTCCCGCAGTATTTCACCAAGCTTTCTTTTTCCTCCCTCCGACCGCTGGATCTCGAGGGCCTTCTCTATATCGGACTCTTTTGCATATCCGAGCCCTAATAATATCTGCCCTATCTTTTTAGTCAAGTATCTGTCCCTTTCTAACAAAATTAATTAATTATATCACGAATATGGGATAGTAGTCTCGGCTGAGCCCAACTTACCACTTTTGTTATTTGACAATCATTCCAGCTTTCATAAAAAATAGTTTATGATCGATACCCTGAGAGAGAAGGTAATAAGAGGAGATGCTGTATCAAGGAATGAAGTTCGAATAATTGCGGATTGGGATTACGATATTGCCTCTTTATTAGCCCTCTTCTCTGCCTCAAATAATATCAGGGAGAAATTCAAAGGCAAGTCTGTTGACCTGTGTGCGATTGTTAACGCTAAATCGGGTGCATGCCCGGAGGACTGTTCGTATTGTGCACAGTCATCGAAAAGCAGGGCTGACATAGCCGTGTACCCGTTAATTAAAAAAGATAGCGTAATCGAGAAGGCAAAGGAAGCAAAGGATGCAGGCGTAAAGAGATTTTGTATTGTTACGAGCGGTAAAAAGGTCGAAAGGAAAGAACTATCCGAGATTGCCGCAATGATAAAAGACTTAAGGAATATCGGTCTTCTTCCCTGTGCTACATTGGGACTATTGAACAGAGACGAATTATTATTTTTAAAAGATCATGGTCTCGAGAGATACCATCACAATCTCGAAACATCCGAAAGATTCTTCCCCGAGATATGCAGAACACACACATATTATGACAAGCTGAAAACAATAGAAGTTGCAAAATCAGCCGGACTTTCGGTCTGTTCGGGAGGAATCTTCGGTATAGGCGAGACATGGGAGGACAGGATAGACATGGCGTTTGACCTGAAAGAACTTGATATAGACTCTGTGCCTATAAATTTCCTAATACCTATTAAAGGTACATCGCTTGGACAAAAAAATGTTCTCCATCCATTTGAAGCCCTAAAGATTATAAGCCTCTATAGATTTATACTTTCCCGGAAAGAGATTCGTGTCTGCGGCGGAAGAATACAGTCGCTCGGCGAATTCAATTCCATGGTCTTTATGGCAGGTGCAGACTCGCTTCTTACCGGAAATTATCTTACAACAACAGGAAGAAGCTATGTGGACGACCTCAAACTTATAAGGAATTATGGGTTGAAGGTTAGTGTTTGAGAGAACTATGTTGTTTAAAATAAAAAAACAAAACTCTAAAATATTAGTACTTTAATCGAGCACAATAAAACTGGGATTGTTTTTTAAGGCATGATCAAATGTAGCCGTAACATCGCATCCTTTAATATGATTAATCCTGCCGATGAGATAATCTGCAATGTCCCCACTGCCCTGCATATAATCATATATTGTCTGACGGACGATATCTTTTAATTCAATTTCAAATTGTTTAGTTATAAGCATTTTTTCAAGGACTTCGGCTATTTCCTCTTTCGTATATCCATATGCTGACTCGAGAACCCATACAAGCTCGCACAAAACAATGTGATTGATAAAGCAACTCTCGCCATTTGCAGTCGCCTTCCGTATACAGGTAGAAGCCCTCTCCGCCTGTTTTTTGTCATCTTTTACCAGATAGCGGATAAGAACATTTGTATCTAAACCCTTCATTATTATTTTTTCTTAAAACGTCTCCTGAGAGCTTTTTTCATCTCCTCGGCAGAGATGGCCCTCATACCCGGTCTGTGCAGTATCCCTTCCAGTTCTTTTACATCAAGAGTAGCAGGCTCCAGAGCAACCTTCCCATCACCTTTAACAACAAAATCAACCTTATCCCCTGCCTGAAGTTTCAGGTAGTCTCTGATTTTTTTAGGTATTGTTGTCTGACCTTTAGTTGTTATCAGCGAAACCGGCATAGGCTTATTCCCTTCTTAATATATTATTCCTTACTTAATAGTAAGGAGTTTAAGGCGGGTTTGTCAACCCTGTTTGATTATCTTTTGGTGGAAATCAGGTCACTAACATTTCAAGCAATGCCTTCTGTACATGCAGACGATTTTCCGCCTGATCGAATACGGCACTTTGAGGTCCATCTATTACGTCGTTGGTAATCTCCTCACCCCTGTGTGCGGGAAGACAATGAAGTACAACAGCATCTTTCTTAGCGCATGAAAGAAGCTTACTGTTTATCTGATAGTCTTTCAGCCTTTTCTTTCTTTCTTCGGATTCCCTTTCCTGCCCCATACTAACCCAGACATCCGTATAGATCACGTCTGCCCGGCCTGCGGCCTCTTTAGGTTCCCTGAGAATAATTATCTCGCTCTTTGCAGAACCCCTCGCCCTATCGAGCACATCGGGATCGGGCTCGTAGCCTTCAGGGCATGCGATTGTAAGATCCATCTCCATCAGTGAAGCAGCCTCTATAAGCGAGTTCGCAACATTATTGCCGTCACCGATATATGCGATCCGGATACCCTTCAGACGTCCTTTCTTTTCGGTAATAGTCATCAGATCACCGAGTGCCTGACAGGGATGGTGCAGATCGGTAAGTCCATTGATAACCGGGATCGAAGAATGCAGGGCAAATTCTTCTATCAGGTTATGTTTGAACGTCCTTATTACAATAGCATCGAGGTATCTGGAAAGTGTCTTTGCAGTATCGGATATCGTCTCTCCCCTGCCAATCTGTATCTCATTCGGATTTAAATATACGGGATGTGCACCGAGCTGATATATCCCTACCTCAAATGAAACCCTCGTTCTTGTAGACGCCTTCTCAAAAAAAAGTCCGATACTTTTGCCTATGAGAGGACATTTATTTGCAGCAATACCGGATTTCCGTTCAACAGCCCTCTTTACAAGCATGGCTATCTCTCCCGACGACATATCCCATAATGTTAAGAAATCCTTTTTCACCTGAAAATACCTCTTCTAACACACCCCCGCCCCCTCTTAATAGAGGGGAGTTCTAATGTTTCCCCTCTATTAAGAGGGGATTAAGGGGTGTGTATTTTATTTTACGATAATCTGCTTAACACTTCACCAAGTATATCCAGCATATGGTCTATATCTTTCTCCTGAACAATTAACGGCGGAGTAAAACGTAACACATTTCCGGCTGTACAATTGATCAGAAGTCCTCTTTCCATACATGCCTTTACAATCGCCGAACATTCTCTCGTGACTTCCATCCCTACCATTAGACCAAGCCCTCTTATGTCGATGACTATGCTCGGGAACTCTTTCTTCAGACCCTTCAGGCCATCCTTAAGACACTCGCCCATCCTTCTGCACTGGTCTAATATAAATCCGTCTTCGAGTATTGTCTCGATAGTTGCAATCGCAGCAGCACACACAAGCGGATTACCCCCGAATGTCGAGGCATGTGATCCGGGTACGAATGCCGATGCAACCTTATCGGAAGCGAGCATCGCACCTATAGGAACGCCTCCTCCGAGTCCTTTTGCGAGGGTAAGGACATCGGGCGTAATATTAAAATGTTCATAGGCGAACAGTTTTCCCGTGCGTCCCATACCGGTTTGAACCTCATCGAGTATAAGCAGGACATTATGCTTGTTGCATAATTCCCGCACGTTCTTGAAATAATCGAGATCAGGGATTTTTACCCCACCTTCACCCTGTATAGGTTCAAGCATCAGGGCACAGGTATGATGGGTTATTACCGATTTAAGGGCGGCGACGTCATTGAACGGTACATATCTGAAACCCGGTACCAGAGGTTCGAAGCCCTTCTGGAATTTGTCCTGTCCCGTTGCCGTAACGGTAGCAAGCGTCCTTCCGTGAAATGAATTAATCGCGGTAATTATCTCAAATTTTTCTTTGCCGAAATGCTCTTTTGAATATTTTCTTACCAGTTTTATGGCTGCCTCGTTTGCCTCTGCCCCGGAGTTGCAGAAAAAGATTTTATCGGCAAAAGAGTGTTCTACGAGCAGCTTTGCAAGTTTTATCTGCGGCTCTATATGATACAGGTTCGAAACGTGAAGCAGTCTTTGTGCCTGTTTCTGGATTGCAACGACTACTTTTGGATAACAGTGACCGAGTATATTTACTGCTATGCCTCCGACAAAATCAAGATATTCCTTGCCGTCCGAACCCCACACCTTTATGCCGCGTCCTTTTCTCAGAACAATGGGGAACCTGTTATATGTATTCATTATATAGCGATTCGATTCGTCAAGAAGTTTCTTGATTTCCATACAGGTGATAATAACGAAAAATTCGATAAAAAATCAAACTTAGATATTTTTTTGTTCGAGAGATTGAATCATCGAATTAACAAGTGTTATATTTATCCATGGGAAAGTCATCGAGGGAGAATTTATTCCGTAACCCAATTTTCCATCTTCTTCTCATAGCCATAGTCGGTCTTCTTGCCTACTCTAATACCTTTCATGTTCCATTTCTATTCGATGATAAATCTAAAATTATTGAAAACTATAAATTGAAAGATGTAGCTAACCTTTGGCCGCCATTTGGGTCAAGATGGCTTGGTTTTTTATCATTTGCTCTTAATTATAAATTGCACGGTTTTAATGTTGCCGGCTATCATATCTTCAATCTTGTAGTACATATTCTCAATGCAATCCTTGTTTATTGGCTTGTAACGCTGACGCTCAGGGTATCATATTGCGGAATGCGGAATTCGGAATTCGGAATGCGGAATTCGGAAAATAATATTCCGCATTCCGCATTTGGCATTCCGCATTTCTTCTCGCCTATTCACCTATTCACCTATTTACCCTTGTTTATTGCCTTAATTTTTGTCTCCCATCCGATCCAAACGCAAGCAGTTACATATATATACCAACGGTTTGCATCCCTTGCAACATTCTTTTATCTACTGTCGCTGGTGATGTATATAAAGTTCAGGATACACGATACAAAAAAGATGCACGATGCAGGATACACGATACACGATAAAGAAAAACATACATCGTGCATCATGAATCGTGCATCATGCATCGTGAGTCAGGCATCATGTATCATGTATCTTGCATCGTTATTTTCCGCCGTTCTTGCCATGAAGACAAAGGAAATAGCATTTACACTTCCATTCATCATTGCCCTTTACGAATTCAGTTTCTTTAACGGATCACGGATCACGGATTACGGATCACGAATTACGCGAAGGCTCCTCTACCTTTTGCCTTTTCTCCTTACTCTTATAATCATCCCCTTTAGCTTTATTGGGCCGGAATTAGGAATATATATTCCTGAAATGAATTCCGGAGGGGAGGGATTGAGACAATTTCAGTTAAAAGATATAACGACGCTTTCAAAATACGAATATTTCTTAACACAATTCAGGGTAATAGTTACATATATTAGATTGCTATTTCTTCCGATAAACCAAAATCTCGATTATGACTATCCGACATATAATTCATTATTGGAACCGCAGGTAGTTTTATCATTCTTTTTTTTGCTTTCTATATTCGGGCTGGGGGTCTATTTGTTTTACCGGTCACGAAAAAATATTAAAGTATCAAAGGGTCAAAGTATCAGAGTATCAGAGTATCAGAGTTTTAAAGACTCTGACCCTATGACACTTGGACGCTCTGACACTTCTTTTATCGCCTTCGGTATCCTCTGGTTTTTCATAACCCTTTCAGTTGAATCAAGCATTATTCCGATCAGGGACGTAATCTTCGAGCATAGACTTTATCTGCCGAGCGTCGGTTTTATAACTGCTTTTAGCATGATTGTGTTTTATTATGCAGCACGTATTACGCATCACGTGTTACGCATTACGCGTTACGCGTTCCCTTTAGTACTGACTACTGTTGTTATCGTCCTTTCAATTGCCGCTTATCAGAGGAATACCGTATGGAAGGATGTAATAAGCCTATGGGAAGATGTGATAAAGAAATCGCCGGGGAAGGCAAGAGGGCACAATAATCTTAGTGCCGGTTATAAAGATAAGAGGATGTATGATAGGGCAATAGAGCATTCACAAATAGCATTAAGACTAAAGCCGGATTATTTGGAGGCAT
Organism: Nitrospirota bacterium; assembly: GCA_016208875.1. Taxonomy (GTDB): domain Bacteria; phylum Nitrospirota; class Thermodesulfovibrionia; order Thermodesulfovibrionales; family UBA1546; genus JACQXD01. The sequence goes on along the minus strand of JACQXD010000125.1, from coordinate 817 downwards.
ATATTAATCTCGGCGATTCCTACCGTTATAAGGGGTTGATTGATAAGGCTATTATCCAGTATCAGAGCGCTATAAAAATAAATCCTGATTTTGGAAGGTCATACAGCAGTCTCGGCACTGCTTATTACGAAAAGGGATTATTCGATACGGCTCTCGAATATTATCGCATTGCCTTACAGTTGCCCTCCGACTATCCGGAAAAAATACATAATAACATGGGCGTCATCTTTAAAAATAAGGGGGTGCTCGATATCGCTGTAGAACATTTTCGGTTCGCATCAATATTGAAGCCTGATTATACGGAGGCACATAATAATCTCGGTGCAGTCTATGAAGAAGAAGGACTGTTAGAGGAGGCAATGACAGAATATCAAACAGCCTTACACCTTAACCCCGACAATAAGGTGATAAGGAATAATATAAATAGAGTTCTTCAAATGAAAAACCGGTAAAGTTTGAACCCACGGATGGCGGAGTGGTGTGTTTCCCCTATGCTTATTGTACACTCACGCTTCTTACCTGTTTATAGCTGGTCAGGCCTTTGAACACCTTTGCAATCCCGTCTTGATGTACTGTCCTCATGCCATCTTTGATAGCCTGCTGCCTTATCTCCTCAACACTTGCCCTTTTTGACATAATCCTCTTTATATCCTTAGTACCTATCAGGAGCTCGTATAGCCCGGTTCTTCCTTTATAACCGGTATGGATGCGTTCGTCACATCCCTTCGGTCTATAAAGTGCCGTCTTATCATTGTATTGGATACCCAGTTCGCAGAACTGCTCGCCATAAGCATTTGCAAGTTATTCAAACTCCTCT
>JACQXD010000124.1 GCA_016208875.1 Nitrospirota bacterium | reverse complement strand
TCTGTGGAGTTCTTCCTGAGTCTTCTTGCTATGCCGCTCATACTTTCACCCCCACCCTTGCCCTCCCCCCTCAAGGGGGAGGGTTTCCCTTATATCTCCATATGTTACAGATGTCTTTTTCATAGAACTTTTGACATTACCGTTATTTTTCTTTGCATCTTAGTTTTAGGATACCCCGATTCGGAAAAGAATTCTATGATACAGATCATAATAGGTATGGAAAATTTGCAGTGGCCTTGACATATGTTATCCACCTATGTATTCTTAAGAAATTCCGTTAAAAGTGATGATACATGAATAGGGGGTGTTGATTAACCGATGAAAGAACATATGGACCATATATTAAGAACCGCCTATGGTCTTAATGCCTCGGATATACATATTGCGGTCGGCAGGGCTCCGATGGTAAGAAGGATAGGGGAGATGGTTCCGCTCGAAAAATATCCCGTGCTTACGTCAGAACATACCAAAAAACTTATTTACAGTATATTAAGCGAGCAGCAGCAGAAAGATTTCGAAAAAAATCTGGAACTCGATTGTTCTTATTATATTGCCGAGCTCTGTCGTTTCAGGGTAAACGTAATGATACAGAAGGGATGTGTAGAGAGCGTGCTGCGTATCATTCCGTCCAAGATTCCGGATTCGAGAGAGATCGGACTTAACGATACAATAATAAATTTTACAAAGTTACCGAGGGGGTTGGTGCTTGTTACCGGGCCTACAGGCAGCGGAAAATCTACCACATTGGCAGCGTTGATAGACATCATCAATGCCACCCGGAAAGATCACATAGTAACGGTCGAGGACCCGATAGAGTTTGTATACGAGGCGAAAAGTTGTGTGGTAAGGCAGAGGGAAGTCGGCAGTGATACATATTCTTTCCAGAATGCATTGAAACACGTCCTCAGACAGGATCCGGATATAATTCTCGTAGGTGAAATGCGGGACCTCGAAACCATCTCGCTCGCTATCACTGCGGCAGAGACCGGTCATCTTGTCTTTGCAACCCTTCATACGCAGGATGCAGCCCAGACTATAGACAGGATCATAGACGTCTTTCCACCGCATCAGCAGCAGCAGGTCAGGGTACAACTTGCCAATACCCTTGAAGGCGTTGTGAGCCAGCAGCTTTTGCCGAAGGCAGACGGCAAAGGACGGATAGCAGTAAGAGAGGTCATGGTAGTTACACCTGCCATATCCAATCTTGTACGCGAGGGCAAGACACACCAGATATACAGTGCTATAGACACCGGTGCAAAATTCGGTATGGTCAGCATGGACAGTGCCCTTGTCGAGCTTGTCAGGCAAAAGGCCATTACCCCTGACGTTGCCATTTCGAAGAGCTCGAATCCGGAATCGCTTCGTTCAAGGATAGGTGCTTCCGGTGTAAGCCCGGTTATGGGCCAGAGACCGTCACCGACGACCGGAGGACCGTCTCAGTTGGGGAGAAAAATATGAATACGGAAGAATTAAGGATTATACCATTATTCAAAAATATGTCTGAAGATATTCTTCGGATAGTAGCGACCTTGGTAGGGGAAGAACGCTTTGAGGCTGAAAAAGTAGTATTCGAAGAGGGGTCTTCTGCCGACAGATTGTTCATCATAAAAGACGGCGAGGTTGAGATCAGAAAGCTGATAGATAAAGATGAAGGCAGATATAAGCTGATAGCAGTTCTTGTTAATGGTGAATTTTTTGGCGAGATGGCACTGTTTCTTGATCGTCCCCGTTCTGCCGAGGCATTTGCCAAAACCGATGTAACGCTTATAACGGTAAGTAAAAAAGATCTCACGTCTTTGTTCGAGCGCAGTCCTGACGCCGCCTTTAAGGTTATGGAGTTTTTCATGTCCGTTATTATGGACAGACTTCGCAGCACTACGAATGAGCTTGTGACCGTTTATGAAACAGGCAGGCTCGTAATAGCATCTCATAGTATATCGGAACTTGCAGGTCATGTTATGGAGAGCATCTCCAATGCCATGTCACCGGAAGCAGGACTTTTTATAGTATGGAACAAATTTAACAGGGAATATGAAATTTGTAACCTGATAGGTTTCGATCTTGACCCCGGTGCGTCTCTGCCGGATAATGACCGGCTTATTGGATGGCTTATCGAAAATAGAGAACCGTTCCTTTCCTTTGACCTTAAAAATGAAAAGAGGATTTTAGTATCGGAGTATAGTATTTATTACGGTTGCTCTATGGTAGCCGCACCCTTTTTCTCGCATGACCGTCTTCTGGGATTGATACTGCTTATAGACAGGACGCGAAATAATGCCTTTTCATTCGAAAATATGATCCTTCTTTCTGCCGTCGGCGGATATGTCTCGGTTGCCCTGGAAAATCTGGAATATATGCAGGAAGAGATGGATCGCATAAGGCTCAGTCAGGCCAAGTCTACAATCCCGCACTGAGAAATTGCCGCACAAGGGGAAATGGTATTTTGGAGAGAGGTGATTTCTAATCTTCTTCTTTGAGAAGCTTATATTCGATACTGTCGACGAGTGCCTGCCACGATGCCTCAATAATATTTTCGGATACTCCGACAGTCCCCCACTTTCTCTTTTTATCGCCTGATTCTATAAGGACTCTGACCTTTGCAGAGGTTCCCTTGCCTGCCTCAAGAACCCTAACCTTATAGTCATGGAGTTTCACGTCTTGCAGCTTGGGGTAATACTTTGACAGGGCTTTTCTCAATGCATTATCGAGGGCATTCACGGGGCCGCTGCCGATCGCGGCCATATGCTCGATGTGGCCGTTCGGCATCTTGAGCATAATAGTTGCCTCAACAGGGACCCCATGTTGTTTTTTCTCTTCAACGATAATCCTGAATCCGATCAGGTCAAAGAATTTCTTATGCAGACCAAGTGCCTTTTTTAATAAAAGCTCGAATGACGCGTCCGCCCCTTCGAACTGAAATCCCTGATGTTCTAAGTCCTTTAACGAATTGAGTATCTCCTGAAGCCTGGGCGAATCAGGGGGTATATGAATATTAAATTCCTTTGCCTTTCTGAGTATATTGCCTTTGCCTGCAAGGTCCGAGATCAGGACTCTGTGAGAGTTGCCGACGAGATCGGGTTTTATATGTTCATAAGTCTCGGGTCTCTTTATGACGGCACTTACGTGCATGCCGGCCTTGTGCGCAAAGGCACTATCACCGACAAACGGCTGACGCTTAAAATGCCTGAGATTTGCTATTTCGTTTACAAAACGCGACACATCCCGCAGCCTTTTTAATTGGGTATTGCTTATGCATTTGAGTCCGAGCTTGATCTGAAGCCCCGGGATTATAGAGCAGAGATTGGCATTTCCACATCGTTCACCCAGACCGTTTATAGTGCCCTGAACCTGAGACGCCCCGAGTTCCACAGCGATTATTGAATTTGCAACGGCACAATCCGAATCGTTATGAGCATGTATTCCGATAGAAGTAACAAGTGACGAGTGACGAGTGAGGAGTTTCTTGAAAACTCTCGCTATATCATTCGGTAATGTTCCACCATTTGTATCACAGAGTACGAGGCAGTCTGCTCCGGCGTCCTGTGCTGCGATGAGGCATTTTATCGCATAGGCAGGATTATCTTTATACCCGTCAAAGAAATGCTCTGCATCGAAGAATACCCTATCCGTGTATTTTTTAAGATAGCCGATGGAATTACGGATTAAATCGAGATTCTCGTCGAGTGGTATTTTCAGCGATTCTTTTACATGGAAGTCCCATGTCTTTCCAAATATTGTTATAGCAGGCGCCTCTGTCTCGATGAGTGATTTTAGATTACTGTCGTCCCTGGCCTTATGTTTTGGTCTGTGAGTGCTTCCAAAGGCAACAAATATGGAATTTTTGAGTTTTAGCTTTTTAACCTTTTTAAAGTATTCGGCATCTTTTGGATTGGAGCCAGGATAACCGCCCTCGATATAATGCACACCGAGTTCATCTAACTTCTCGGTAATCCTTAACTTATCCTCGACAGAGAACGCAATGTCCTCAGCCTGAGAACCATCCCTTAAAGTAGTGTCATATATCTCAACCCTTTTCATATCCTCGTATCTCCTTGAGACATAAGTGTTTTATCTGAAATATTATATCACGTATTCTCTATGCTATAATACACAAAATAATGCATTTATGAAAAAGAAAAAATTACAAAAGAAGATCGAAAGTCTGAAGGAACAAATTGAGGATCACAAAGAAAAAATCAGATTAGAAAAACAAAACTCTTTTCCCAATGAAGGATGCATAATCCACTGGGACAAGGAAATAATAGCCTTTGAGCAACAAATCGAAAAGGCTGTTAAGAAGTTGGAGGGTAAATGATAACGAAGGATAAACTTACAGAAACTTTACTGAGTGAGCTTAAAGAAGAATGTCTTATTATCCTGAGTCTGCTTAACCAATTGGAGACCCCTGGAATTTCTGAAATGCAAGAAGATGAAATTCTTGGAGAACTTTCAGCCCGTCTGGTTCATTTAGAAACTCATGCGAGGGAAACACAGGGACAAATTGATTCCTGAATCCTCCCTAAGTTAGGATTTAGAGTTAACTGCTGTATAACAAATTATGCGGATGGCTATTAGTCATCCGCATAATTTTGGTTCTTTACGTCCCCATCTCCCAGCTCTTAAGATATTTCTTCTGGGCAGGTGTAAGCACATCTATTTTGATCCCCATGGATCTGAGCTTGAGCTTTGCTATCTCGGCGTCTATTTTTTCAGGCACACTGTATACCTTCTTTTCGAGTTTTTTATAGTGCTTGGCCATGTATTCGGCACACAATGCCTGATTTGCAAAACTCATATCCATAACAGCCGAAGGATGCCCCTCTGCCGCTGCAAGATTTATAAGGCGTCCCTCTCCGAGAAGGTATATCCTCTTGCCGTTTTTCAGCGTATACTCCTCCACAAAATCCCTTATGATCCTTCTCGCTTTCGACATCTTCCTCAGATCATTTATTGCTATCTCTACATTGAAATGTCCTGAATTGCAGAAGATTGCCCCGTCTTTCATAAGCCGGAAGCAATCTTTGTATATAACGTCTATATCACCCGTAGCCGTAACGAATATATCCCCGATCCTTGCTGCATCCTTCATAGGCATGACCTCGAATCCGTCCATTGTTGCCTCGAGACCCCGCAGGGGATTGACTTCCGTAACGATTACCTTTGCTCCCAGGCCCTTGGCCCTCATGGCAATGCCTTTGCTGCACCATCCGTAGCCTGCAACCACAAAGAGCGAGCCCGCTATCAATCTGTTTGTTGCCCTGAGTATACCGTCAATTGTTGACTGTCCGGTCCCGTAACGATTGTCGAACATATACTTTGTATACGCATCGTTCACAGCGATTATCGGATACATCAAGACGCCCTTCTCTGCCATTGCCCTGAGTCTTATAACCCCGGTCGTCGTCTCCTCTGTTCCGCCTATAAGATTTTTAAGAAGTTCTTTTTTCTTTGTATGAAGTGTTGAGACAAGGTCGGCCCCGTCATCCATCGTAATATGCGGCTTTGAGGAGAGTGCGTCCATTATATGTTTGTAATAAGTTTTGTGGTCTTCCCCTTTGATCGCAAAGACCGGGATCCCGGAGTTCTTAACCAGCGATGCGGCAACATCATCCTGTGTGCTCAACGGATTGGAGGCGCACAAATAGACCTCGGCACCCCCCGCCTTCAACGTTTCGGCAAGACTTGCCGTCTCTGTTGTTACATGAAGGCATGCAGCAAGCCTTACTCCTTTAAGCGGTCTTTCTTTTCCAAAACGTTCTGCAATGCTTTTGAGAACAGGCATCTCTCTGGCAGCCCATTCTATCCTTAGCTTTCCCTTCCGTGCAAGTTTCAAGTCTTTGACGTCATGTCTTACCATCTATCCTCCAATTTAATATAGTGAATAGTCGTTAGTGAATAGTATTTAGTAAAAGATTTTTTCAATATTTGCTATCTACTGTTCACTATTCACTTTTCACTTCTTTACAGTCCTGCTTCTTTTTTCAGGGTTTCTGCCTTGTCTGTTTTCTCCCATGTAAAATCGGCGTCATTTCTTCCGAAGTGGCCGTATGCAGCAGTCTTTTTGAATATCGGCCGCCTCAGGTTAAGCGTATCTATCATCCCTTTTGGCGTTAGATCAAAATTTTTCCTGATGAGTTTAACTATCTTGTCATGATCTATTTTACCTGTACCAAAGGTATCGGCGAGGATAGATACGGGTTCCGGTACCCCTATGGCATACGCTATCTGTACCTCAACCCTGTCTGCAATCCCGGATGCTACAATATTCTTTGCGATATATCTCGACATATACGCACCCGAACGGTCCACCTTTGTAGGATCTTTTCCAGAAAAACATCCGCCGCCGTGACTCCCAACACCTCCATAACTGTCAACTATAATCTTTCTCCCTGTAAGTCCGGTGTCGCCCATAGGGCCGCCTACCACAAAACGGCCTGTTGGGTTTATATGGTACTTAATATTCTCCTCATTTAGGATTTTTTTAGGGACGATAGGCTTGATCACCTTCTCGATAATATCTTCCTTCAGCTCTTTAAGTGTTATATCGGGGCTGTGCTGCGAAGAAATCACTATGCTGTCGATCCTGTGAGGTGTCCCATTTTTATATTCTATGGTTACCTGTGTCTTGCCGTCCGGTCTCAGGTATCCGAGCACATCGTTTTTTCTCACCTCGGTAAGCCGCATAGCCAGTTTATGAGCAAGCATAATCGGCATGGGCATAAGCTCCGGCGTTTCGTTGCACGCAAAACCGAACATAAGCCCCTGATCTCCTGCCCCTCCGACATCTACTCCCATTGCGATATCCGACGATTGTTCGTGGATGGAAGTAATTACGGCGCACGTCTCGTAATCGAAACCATATTTTGCCCTTGTATACCCGATCTCCTTTATTGTTTCCCTTACAATCGAAGGTATTTCAACATAGCAGCTTGTCGTAATCTCGCCTGCAACAAATGCAAGACCCGTGGTTACAATTGTCTCACAGGCAACCCTTGACGTCGGCTCTTTCGATATAATCGAATCAAGAATTGCATCCGATATCTGGTCCGCTATCTTGTCGGGATGTCCTTCCGTTACCGACTCTGAAGTAAAAAAATAATTTCCCTTTGACATAGGCAACCTCCTAATGATAGTTTAAGCTTAATATTTTAAAGAATTTAAACCAAAAATGGAAGATATTTTTTGGAGGCATTTTTTTTGACCCCCCGACGATTCTACAATTAATTGAATTTTTTTGAATAAATTGTTAAAGTGATTCTAACATTATGCTGGGCATAACCCTTAAAAAAAGAGCGTCGAAAACGAGGGAAATGATCCTCAGGGGTGTCTACGAGGACAATCTGAGAATAATAGGGATAGGGAAACATCCGGGTTCGGTTTCGGAAAAGGCTCATTTATTCCTCAGAAAGATGTTTCTCTTCTTTACGGTAAGTCTTCTAACTATATTGGGACATGGGAATTACCTGAATCTTTCATCTTCTCCGGAAAAACCGATGATTGCAAGCATAATCCCACAAAGACCTATTCCTATTCCCTCTGAAAATCCGGATCCTGTGAATACCTCTGAATATAATGCATTTCTCGATAAAGACATTTCTCTGACCCGGACATTCGGCCTGGGGGTAAAAACGATTATGATAGATCCGGGCCACGGCGGCTCGGATTCCGGTACTACCGGTAAGATGGGCACTAAAGAGAAAGACATTACACTTGACATTGCCGGAAAGCTCAAAGAAAGACTTAAAAGATACGGCCATTACAATGTCCTTATGAGTCGAGAAAATGATACCGCAGTTCCCCTTAATCAGAGGGTAGAATTGGCACATTCAAGCAGGGCAGACCTCTTTGTTTCGATACACCTTAATTATCTGCCTTCTAAGCCGATAAATATTATCGAGACTTACTATTTCGGACCGTCTTCAGACGACAAGACACAAAGACTTGCCGAACAGGAGAATGCCGGTTCGCAATACGGCCTGAGCGACTTCAAGGTGATGATCGAGAAAATAGGTAAGACCTTAAAACTGCAGGAATCAAAAGAGCTTGCGGCCTCTATACAGAAAAATCTCTATTTGAACATCAAAAAACAGAATATCAATGTTCATAACTTCGGAATAAAGAGGGCCCCTTTCGTTGTCCTGCTCGGCGTAGATGTACCGGCTGTTCTCGCGGAAGTCTCATGCCTCAGCAACAGGGAGGAAGAGATAGAGCTTAACACCGAAAGGTATAGGGAAAACATTGCACGTTATCTCGAGGCCGGCATATTGCACTATTTAAATAAAGGAGAAGCAAGCTATGAAGCAAAAAGAAATTGAGAAAGGCAACATCCTGTTCGTTGGAATCGACCTCGGGACATCGAGGAGTTCAATCTCTGCAAGTAACGGTGCAAGGGAATGGATAGAGAGTTACGTAGGCTGGCCCAAAGACTTTATAGCCATGCAGGTTGTAGGCAAACCTGTTCTCTTTGGTGAAGAGGCGCTTAAACACAGGCTATCGCTCGACCTCTGCAGACCTCTGGAACACGGGGTAATCAAGGAAGGCATCGAAAAAAGCGAGGATGCGGTTAAAGAGATCATCAGACACCTCATCGAACTTGCAAAACCGGCACCGGACCAAAAGATATATGCTGTAGTAGGTGTTCCTGCAGATACGCTTAAGGTGAATAAGCTTGCAATTAGAAAGGCGGTCTCGGAATCCGTGCATTCATTGATGGTGGTATCCGAGCCTTTTTCAGTAGCTTACGGTCTGAACCTCTTGAATAATGCAGTAGTTATAGATATAGGCGCCGGCACAACCGATCTCTGTATCATGCACGGTACGATCCCTACGGAAGAAGACCAGAAAACCATACTGACTGCAGGTGATTATATAGATGAACAGCTTTACAGTTATCTAATCGAAAAATATCCCAACTCGAAGTTTAATAAAAACATGGTTCGCCAGTTCAAAGAAAAGTTCAGCTTTGTGAGAGATATTCCTGGTGAGATCCGTGTGGAAATTCCCGTTGACGGAAAGCCCGTTATGCATGATGTGACAAACGAGGTTAAGCGAGCCTGCGAAAGCATCCTGCCCGCACTTGTCGAGACAACAACGGAGATGATAGCAAGATTCGATCCGGAATTCCAGGTGAAGATAAAAAGCAATATCGTGCTTGCAGGAGGAGGCAGTCTGATCAAGGGTATACGCGAATACCTCCATGACGCACTTAAGGAATATGGCCCCTGCAATGTAACATGTGTGGAAGATCCGCTATTTGCAGGTTCGAACGGTGCACTCAAGCTTGCGCAGGATATGCCTGAAAAATACTGGGAACCGCTTTAATAAAAAGTTAAAAGTGAGAAGTGAAAAGTTAAAAGTTAAAAAAAGAGTGAAAAATCTCAAACTTTTAATTCTTAACTTGAGACCCATGAAAAAGTTTTTTTCAATTCTTAATTTAATGAAGCTCCCCGCCGCAGAGACGGCGGGGTATCAAAAAAATAAATCGTACTTTGTCATTCCCGCTTGTCGGGAATCCTTCTGATCCCCTCTTTGGCAAAGAGGGGTTAGGGGAGATTTATTGAAAATTTATTTATTC
>JACQXD010000123.1 GCA_016208875.1 Nitrospirota bacterium | reverse complement strand
GGCATCCAGAACTCATTAAAAAGACTGGATTCCCGCTCAACAGACTGCGGGAATGACGGTTCAAATGCTGAGTTTATACACAGACGCTAAGTAGAGGCTATCAAAAAGAGTGGTTATATGTCAATGAAAAGTTCTGCACGTGAAAAGTTCTGCACAACTTATTTGAGGACATTCATGGTGATTTCATTAAATCTCAGAATTTTCTTTCCATTATGGTCTTTCATGAATTCCTTTGCCCTTTCTTCCGTTTCGATCGGGACGAGTTCCTCACCCATAGGGCCGTTCACATTGCTTCCCTTAACAAAAAAGAGTTTTTCTGCCGGCAGTATCTTTGTAGAATAGTATTCCGTGACATAAACGGCAGCGATATCGGAGGTTTTTTTAGAAGGATTATATTTTACGAGGTTATTATAATAAGTGAACATATCCTTCGGACCGTCGAAAAAGGCATATGTGCCGTCTCTGAATATTATCTCTGCTATCCAGTTATTATACTTCGCTACAAACATTCCGCATACCATGCATTTATCCTTTGCCGACGGTTTAATAGGCTTTACTTCTTCTGCAAAGGTAAATGATACCATTAAAAATACCAACGAAAAAATCATACATAAACGTTTCATAAGTACTCCTTTTTTTTACCTAATTCTAATCAACATGAAAATATAAAGTCAAACGAAGTTGGGTTTTAAAATAGAGATGGAAGACTGTCTCAGAATTTTTATAATCGACAAGATATTTAATATGGCAATCGTAAACGGCATAAATGTCAAAGGCTTATCCGTTTTCGGCTCTAAGGTCTTTTTTATAAGGTGTCGTATAAAAATTCTTCCCCAACCTTCCATCTCTAACTATAATAATTCTTAAGGGGTTGAGGAAAGATTATCTAATGGGTATAATAATGTAAAAATTTGAGTTTAAAAAAGGAGGTTAGTTATGGTCTTGAGAGTTTTTGTGGTATGTGTGTTTGTCCTGTCAATGGTCTCGGTGTCATGGGCATCGGGCGCGCATGACGGTCTCTTATGTACAGGCTGTCACGGAATCCACACTGCAAAGGGAGATATTATCTTTGCAGTCGAGCCGAACAAGAAAGCAGTTAATCCGAAGACGAAGCAGTCTTATACCGGCACAACCGCTTTGTGCCTCGGCTGTCATGAAACTCCTGATAAAGGCGGCATGGGTATTATGGCCGTATCGGCTAATATGAGCCATCCCTATGGTGTAGAGCCGAATCCAAAAGTTGCAACCGTTCCTTCGGCTTTATTGAGGGGTGGAAAACTGGAGTGCGTAGGCTGTCACGATCCTCATCCGTCAAATCCCAATTACAAGTATCTAAGGGTTGACACTGCAAAAGGTTCAAAGATGTCCGATTTCTGTGCTATGTGTCATTCGTCAAAGGCGGACGCCGCAGTTGTGAGGAACTTAAAGATATTCAACAGTATGGATGAGAGAAGTGCTTCGGCGACAACAGTATCATCGCCTGAGACACGTACGCCTATGTCGGTACCGGCAGCCCCAAAAAAGAAGCAATGAAATTTAAAAGAACTCTACCCTGCGCAATACAAACCGTAGGGTAGAGTATCCTATGAATTTATTAAAAGATTTTCTTGTTTATCTCTCCGTAGAAAAAGGATTGTCCAAAAATACGGTTGAATCTTACTCCCGCGACCTTGCTATGTTCCGGAACTTTCTATCCTCAAAAGACGGAAGGCTCGACTCATTTTCACGAACCGATATTTTAGATTTCCTCGGCAAAGTAAAAGATGACGGCTATTCGGCCTCAAGTGCATGCAGATTTATATCATCGATCCGGGGGTTCTGTAAATATATGTTGATAGAAAAAAAGATCAACGAAGATCCCTCGGAAAATTTGCAGACACCCAGGAAGTGGGAACGTCTTCCAAAGGCATTGAGCATCGAAGACGTTATGGCCATCCTCGATGCCGGGACCGACGGTCCGATATTTCTCAGGGATTCTGCAATGCTGGAGCTTCTTTATTCCTCCGGCTTACGTGTAAGTGAGCTTGTCTCTTTAAAGATAGGCAATATAAACTTCGAAGCGGGTTTTCTGAGGGTTATAGGAAAGGGGTCAAAGGAAAGGATTGTTCCTATAAATTCGAGAGCGGGCGAGAAGATAAAAAAATATATAAAAGAACTGAGACCTGCAATACTTAAAAACAGGCGGTCGGATGATCTGTTTGTTACAAATAGAGGAAGGTCGATGACGAGACAGCGATTTTGGCAGACGATAAAAAAATGCGGCAGACAGGTCGGTATCGAACTTTCGCCCCATACTCTCAGGCATTGCTTTGCAACACATCTCCTTGAGGGAGGTGCGGATCTCAGGTCTGTTCAGAAGATGCTCGGCCATTCGGATATATCAACGACGCAGATATATACAAAGGTCTCGACCGACAGGATCAAGAAAGT
>JACQXD010000122.1 GCA_016208875.1 Nitrospirota bacterium | reverse complement strand
TGTGATTTGCCGCTGCAACCTTTACTTGTGCCCTTACAGACTGGGGATAAATGCTGAATGCAGGCAGATAGGCATGGGTGGCGGCAGTGGTTATGAGTTCAACCTTCCCTGTGTCCTGCAATCCCTTGAAAGCAGATGTCATATCTTTTTTATAGAGTTCTTCGTAAAGAAATCTAATTCGCTTTAAACGACCATTATACATTTTGGCTAATGGTTCAAAAGAAGGATCTCCGGAATTTCTGAGCATCTCTTTCTCCGATAGTTCGCTAAGGTTATTTATGTATCTCAAACATCTCTCTCTAAGAAGCCGGTCATTAAACATCTCGACTAATGTAGGACTAAGAGTGAGTGTAATCCTGAAATCAACGTTATCGTTTAAAAGGCCGTTAAAGACGTCGAGTAAAGGGATATAGCTCTCTACGATGGCCTCATAAAGCCAGTTTTCTTCTAAAAAATAGTCGTATTCCGGATGCCTGATGTAAGGCAGATGGCTATGAAGGACAAGAAGGAGATAACCTTTATTCATAAAGATTTATGGAATAGAGTTAAAACCCTGCTCTTTAAAATGTGGATCAAAAGCAAAAACTGTTTTAATTCCTAAATTACGCATAATCTCGAAACTAACACAATCAACGAGACTAAGTTTGCGTTTTGATGAAGTGAGAAGTGCACTCACCCCAGATTTATGTATCTCAGAATTAATCCATTCAATGTTTATTAAGGGCAATATGTCTTCCTGAAAAATTCTTACTGCGTCCATGCCAAGACGATGTTGAATAAGAGAATAACTTTCAACAAGTATATAATTGCTTGTAATAAGGGTGTTTTCAGGAGTAAGGATATCTAACCATACTCTTTTTGCATTTTTATGAAAGGAATCATCTCTGTCGAGCAGTGCATAAAAGGCTGAAGTGTCAACAAATATTCTCATTTACTAAAGTCCTCTGCAAGATACTTATCGTGATCTTTAGCAATATCATGCTTGCCCGAACGGAAACGGCCAACCACTTCGAGTGCCCTTTTGCGTCTCTCTTCGACGTCTACTACTGCACCGATTTTTATTATATTATCCACTGCCTGCCTGATAAGCTCTGCAACCGAAAGATGGCGGGACATGAATAAATAAATTTTCAATAAATCTCCCCTAACCCCTGGTTTGCCAAAGAGGGGATCAGAAGGATTCCCGACAAGCGAGAATGACAAAGTACGATTTATTTTTTTGATACCCCGCCGTCTCTGCGGCGGGGAGGTTCATTAAATGATAACAGATAAGCGGCATGACTGTAAATAGATTTGAACCTGTCAATCTTGGTGAAGTACAGCCAAAAACCTGCGACCGGTATTTGAAATTATATCTATTTCCTCTTGAATATTTTCTTTAGATCATCGAGCGAGAAGAATATCCTGGTCGGTCTTCCGTGAGGGCACTGGTCGGGATGTGCCGTATTCTCAAGGTCGGAAAGCAGCCGTGAAAGTTCTTCATGGTTCAATATCTCCTTACCCCGAACCGATTTATGACATGCTATCCTCGCTGCAATGTCTTCTTTTAAGGACTTGTCGGGCGCAACGCCATCAATTATCGCAGATGCAACATCGGATAGTATTCCTCTTAGATCGGCGGCGTCAAGGGAATCCGGCAGTGAACGTATAATAAGGGTGTCATGTCCGAAATCATCAAGCTCGACCCCAAAATCATTAAGCAAGGTTTTGTTTTCAAGTATTACCCTGTATTCTTTATGTGAAAGTTTTACCTGCTGCGGGAAAAGTAGTTGATGCGAATCAAGGTGTATACTCTTTAGGAATCTCTCGTAGAGTATCCTCTCATGTGCGGCATGATGGTCTATAAGCGTCAGCCCGCCCTTTCCTGAAACGGCAATGAACGTATCTCCAAGAAAAATGAAGGGGAGAGACGGGCGATAAAGCAGTTCAAGATTTTCGGAAATTTTCGAATCAAATATTGGTTCCGGTGATTCTATATTGGCCATTCCCTGAGGAAAGGCGCGATGAACGATATCGGACTGCGGCATGGCCGGTATTTCAGAAAATGTCCTTGTGTATTCAGTCTGCTCTCCTCTTACCGCATCCTTGATGCTGACATTAACAAAACGATGGATGTCTTCTTTGTCCTCAAACCGCACCTCTCTTTTGGCGGGATGTACGTTGAAATCAACCCTTTTGGGATCAAGCTCTAAGAACAAAAAAAATACAGGGTGTTTATCCTTCGGAAGCATACCTTCGTACGCACTGTATACTGCATGTGAGACGGACGGGTCTTTTACAGGCCGGTTATTTATAAAAATGAACTGGTTGGATTTGTTGCTCCTGAAATTCCCGGTACCTGAGACGAAGGCATTTAGTCCCATACCCCCCCGATACCCCCCCTTATTAAGGGGGGGCTGCGGGGGGGTATTAATCTCGATAAGCCCTTTTAAAAACTCATCCCCGTATACCTGCATAATCCTCTCCCTGAACCCGGATGCCCTCGGTAATATCATTGTCTCATGATTGTCTGTTATCAAGGTAAAGCCTATCCCGGAATGTGAGATTGCCTCTTTAGTGACTATATCAATAATATGGAAAAGTTCTGTACTGTTCGCCTTGAGGAATTTTTTCCTTGCAGGCGTATTGAAGAAAAGGTCTTTGACCTCGATCACCGTGCCCGAAAAGGGAGAGTCCTTAACCTCTTTTTTATCCCCGCCGATCATCTCTATGGATACGCCTGAACCCGAGCCTTTTGATCCGGTTATAAGCTTGACCTTTGAGACAGATGCTATTGACGGAATGGCTTCTCCCCGAAACCCCATGGTTGTGATATTGAATAAATCGGCCTCATCGGTGATCTTGCTTGTTGCATGCCGTTCGAAGCATAAGACAGCGTCTTCTTTTTCCATACCAATGCCGTTGTCGGATACCTTAATCAATCTCTTGCCGCCGTAGACGACTTCGATTTTTATCTCATTACTTAGGGCATCTATGGCATTTTCGATGAGTTCTTTTACAACGGAGGCAGGCCTTTCTACCACCTCACCGGCAGCGATCTTATTTCTTAAATTAACCGGAAGAACCCTTATCTTTGGCATAGGACATTTTAAAGAGAAAAAGGCGGGATTAGCAAGAGGAAGGAAAGATGCAACCGGCAAGATACCGGAACTTTTTTAGTTATACATCGGCTTAATTTATTGGATTTATGCGTCTGTTCTCGGTTAAAATTCTAAATAATCATGAAACGGATAAAGATAAAAGTAATCACGAATGCAAAGAAAAATGAAGTTGTTGCGGGAGATATATTTAAGGTTTATGTCAATGCGCCGGCGGTTGATGGAAAGGCGAATAAAGCTCTGATCGGAATACTGGCAGAACATTTTAAAGTGAGAAAAAGCAATGTAAAGATAGTCAAAGGTGAAAAATCAAGGGAAAAGATCATAGAGATAGAGTCATAAACATAGCAAGAGATAGGAAAGGATGGTGTCCGCCGGGGCGGATTATACGACACCTTATAAAAAAGACCTTAGAGCCGAAAACGGATAACCCTTCGATATTTATGGTACTTACGATTGCCATATAATTTATCCTGTCGATTATAAAAATTATGCAACAGTTTTTTCTATCTCTGTCCTAATGTGACATCCCATACAAGCCCGTCCTTTTTCTCAATTACAACTTTAACCTTATTCCAGTCAACCCTGTCAACGGCATTAAGCTCTTTGAGTTTTGCACCGATCCTGTCGGAGTAATTAATACCTTTTTTATAGAAATCCTTATAGACCTCGATAAGTACCCTACCTTCAAGCGTCTTAATTATCTTTATCGGTTCATATATGATCTTACCTTTCGTTCCGACGGCTATGTCCTTAAATAGAAACTCCGCAACCTCCGGTCTTAACCTCATGCATCCGTGACTATTGAATTTATATATGCTGTGCGGGGCATTGGTGCTGTGAAGTCCTACACCCGGAATAGAGAGCTGCATCCAGTATTTGCCGAGAGGGTTTTCGGGACCCAGTGGCACTTCTATGAGGACATCTTTTCCTTCGGCCTCCATTTCTTTCTGGATCGATAAGGGCACATGCCATGTGGGATCTTTTGCCTTAATTGTTATGGTGAAATCACCGAGCGGGGTTTGCCATGTCGGCTTCCCTACCGTAATGAAATAATAATCTTTTAACCTGCCTTCTACGAAACGATAAAGTGTCCTGTCGGGTATATTTATGACTATACCGTCTTCGATCTTCATAGGAATAATCCTTTTAAACTTTACCATTAGTTTTTGCCCTGCCTTCAGATGCGCCCGGGGATTCACAGAATTGGCTGATGCGATATATTCCCAGCTAAGACCTATTTTGCCTTCGATGACCCCTCCATAGTCGCCTCTAAGTGTGGTATAAACTATATCATTCTCGATCAGGCCCTCCCCGGCATAAATCGGCAAGGGGACGATAAATAAAAATAATATGATAAAAAGATTATGTAACCTCACTGTTTTAATAGTTTGAGTGCCTCCTTGTGCAGGTTATCATTTCCGGATACAAGTAACGATACACTTTTCTTTAGACCGATCTCTACATTTTCTACAGGATTACCCTCGATGTCAGTGAATATGCCGCCTGCCTCCTTAACCAGAAGCCAGCCGCCCCCGAAATCAAAGCTTCTCGAAAGGGAGGGGTTTACAAATATGCTTATCGACCCATATGACAGGTGTGCAAGGTCAAGTGCGGTTGCACCGAGGCATCTGGTCTTCATTGCCCTGGACAGAAGCGGTATTATTCGGGGTATATCCTTTTTTGGCGACTGTACCTCGTATGCTGCGAGATAAAACTCAGGGGTTTTTTGTGTGTAGATACGCTTGTTATCTAAGAACGAACCTCTGTTTTTTTCCGCCCAGAATTCATCTCCGTTGGTGAGATTCACAATGTAGGATAGTTCGATATCTCCGATTGTGTCGCCGTCTGCAACTGCAATAGATGCGCAATAAAACGGGATACCTGCTATTGCGTTCTTGCTGCCGTCGATAGGGTCTATCAGTATTTTTTCCCCTCCGCCTTTTATATCTTTAATGCCGAGTTCTTCGGAAATTATTGTCAGAGGCTCCCCCGACGCCTCAAGCCCCGAGATGATAATCTCCTCTGCTTTTTTATCTATTAGAAATGTCTTATCCCCGGATGCACCGATCCCGAGAGCCTCTTGCGAAAGGGGTTTTTGTTTTAAGAGGGGAATCTCTTTCAGAAGTTGTTTGCCTATATCTCTGAGCATTTCAATGTCCATAAGCGTATTTTACGAAAAGATACAAGGATTGGCAACGCTGATACAATAGGATTCTGTTATAATAGAACATCCTTGCTATGTGAGAATAGGATGTCGGATCGAAGATAACAAATCTTTAAATAACAAAGGAGGTCACGATGTCTGTTCAACAAATAATTTTAAACATTACTATGTGTGCAGTATTTATATTCCTGCTGCCTTTGCCTGTAAAGGCCGAGATTAAAACTATTGATGCAGAAAGCAGCTATGTGATGGGAGACAACGACAGTAAGATAGACGCAAGGAGGATTGCAGTCCAGGAGGCTAAGAGAAAGGCACTGGAGATGGCAGGCACCTACATAGAAAGCCTGACGGAAGTCAAGGAGATGTCCCTGTCCAAGGATGAGATAACGATATACACGGCAGGTGTTGTCGAGACGGAGATTGTTTCCGAAGAAATGAGGGGGACGGCAAAAAATCCTGAAATACTCATAAAGGCAAGGTGTAAGATCGATACGGCAGTTCTTATAGACCGGATTAACAATCTCAGGAAAAACGAAGAGTTAAAGGAACAGCTTGAGGCCAGCCTAAAGGAAAATGAATCACTTAAAAAAGAGAGAGATAACCTTGTTGCTAAACTTTCTTCCGAGAAAGACAAGTCTAAGGTTGAGGACATAAGGAAAGACCTCGACAATGTCCTATCGAAGGAAGAGGCAAACGATGACACCAGAAAAGTTTGGGGAAAATTTATATCCGGAACCGATTTCTTCGATCTTAGAGAGGATATTAAACGAATGACCGAGAAGGAACTGGGCGAGGCTTTGATTACCTTAAAGAGGGCTATTAAAATAAATCCAAAAAATCAGATAGCGCATCTCCTCCTCGGCGTTATATATTACAGGAAAGGCAATATCGAGGAAGCAAAAAAAGAGATAAAGACGGCAATGGACATCAAACCCTTAAACCCATTTTTGCATTTGAGGTTGGGGATCATGCTGATGGACGCAGGCAGGTATACGGAGGCATTAAGGGAATTCAGGGTAGTACAACGATCAATGCCTAACGAACCGAGAATGCTCTTTTATACCGGTATAACATACAACGGCATGGGAGATTGTAAAGAGACTGTTTTCTATCTGAAAGAATTCCTGACGGTCGTCAAAAGGAATGGGAGGCCGCCTTTTACGCGAATGGCGTCCGAAGCTGCGAAAACTATCGAGAGATGCGAGAGAGAAGTAACAAGAGAAAAAGCGAAGAGAAGACATTACAAACTGCGATGAAGATATTGCTTATAGGCAATCCGGTAGCAGGAGGCAATGCATTAAGCAAGATTGAAAAGGCAGCAAAGATTATCGTTAGCAGGGGATTTGATGTAAGGTTAATACTTACGGAAAAAAGGGGAGACGCCGAATTATTTGCAAAGCAGATCGGTTCGGAGTTCGGAGATCGGAGCTCTGAATCGGGAAGCAATAAAAACTCAAAACTCTTAGTTATCGCAGCAGGCGGTGACGGTACATATAATGAGGTTGCAAACGGTCTTGTCCATTCCGGTATTCCGATGGCAATACTCCCTTTAGGTACGACATCCGTGCTTGCCAGGGAGTTGGGATTCCCAACGAGAATGGAGAAGGCCATAGATATCTCTTTGAACGGGGAGATACATTCTGTTCATATCGGGAAAATAATACTGACGGCACAGGTTCCGAATGTTACCCGGTTTTTTCTGTTAATGGCCGGTATCGGTTTTGACGGAGAAGTTGTTTTTAGGGTCAATGAAACGATTAAGAGATATTCCGGGAAGGGTGCATATATACTGAGCGGGCTTAAGTCCTTATTTGCATACAATCCCGAGCCGATTATAATAAAGGATAAGACGTTTTTGCTCTCCGGCTACACTGCCATTGTCGGCAAAGCGTCGTGTTACGGAGGTGATTTTAAGATAACCCCTGATGCGAGATTGACAGAGCCCTGTTTTTATATCTTTATAACGCATAGAAAAGGGCGATCGGATATGATACGATACGTTTCGGGCATTCTAAAAAGAAGTCATCTTAAATTTACAGATATAAGTTATTTTAAGTCATCAGAGGTAGAAATAGAGGGGAATGCCAATATACAGATAGACGGCGATTATATCGGCAGGGCACCGGCAAAGATAGAAATCGTACCGGATGCCCTAAAGATGGTTTTTTAAGAATTGCAACTCCCTGCGGTCTTGTCACGATAGAATCATTCCTAATTGTTTTTTAAGAGGGACTCGACCTTTTCATGGAAAAGGAGGACGGCCTCCCTCAGTTTTTCCCTTGTTACATCTTCCTTTTCGATGAGAGATATAATATGCAGCAGTTCAGAATCAATTTTCTTACGAGACCCCTCTTTCTCGAGACACTTTCTCTCGAATTTATCCAGCACTTTATTAACCTCTAAAACAAACGATCTTATATAAAAATCATCGCTTCCCCTTATGCAAAGGCGTCTGCAGTAATCGCCACCCAGAATAAGTTTCATCTCCACCTTTAATCTTTCGAACGGGCCGATAAAACGGTGGGCAAAAAACATGGTAAATACGACTACAATAATTACGTATCCGATAAATACGGCTATGAAGGAAAATAGCCCATGCTCTATTTTCGTGCCGATCTCTTTTGTTATGTAAGTGAATAGGATTCCTGCGAGAAGTGACCAGATTACTATGAGTGCAATCGAAAACCGAAGTTCTTTTACTATAAAAAACTTCTTTCTCGGTCGTTTGTCATCCATTGGATTATTTTATCATTAAAGACTCGTTTATTGGCAAGTGTATTCTTTTCGTTTGCCTATCCTTATAATAAGTCATGGACCGGATATATTCGAGGCAGATTACGGTATTTATGATCCTGACGGTCATATTGTTTTATAGCCTCTGCGACAACTCCCGGGCCGGAACAAAGAATGTCGATACGGTTTATGTCAGGGTCGCCAAAGTCCATGACGGCGATACCATAAGTGTCGTCTTTAATGGAAGGAGTGAAAAGGTAAGGCTCATCGGGATAGACGCACCCGAACTTTATCAGGAGACATGGGGTTTAAGGGCAAAGAAACATCTCGAAAAAATCCTTACTATTTCCAATCGGATGGTTTCGCTTGAGTTCGATCCTGAACGGAGGGACAAATACGAGAGGCTCTTATGCTATGTCTTTACAGCCGATAAAAAGATGATAAATTTACAGATGCTTAAAGACGGTTATGCAATGTTATATACGATACCGCCTAATTTAAAATATGTTAATGAATTAAGAAAGGCACAAGGCGAGGCAAGGCGGCTGAGGCTTGGGATATGGGGCAGCAGCGGACTAAAAGAAAGACCATGCGATTACAGGAAAAAACATCCGAGGTTGTAGAGATGCGGGGTTTACAGAATTAAAGTCGGTATGCTATCCTTAACTTGTAGCTAACACAGCTATAAGTAATGTATATTTCTTGCATTGCAGCTCCGGGTTCTGTTGGAAGGGGGCTTCAAAATAATAGAATATGAAAGGTGGTGATTCGATGCCTCTCGGTAAGGAAAAGAAACATACAATTATAGATAACTTCAGAACTCACGATAAGGATACCGGCTCGCCCGAGGTTCAGCTGGCTATTTTGAGTGAGAGGATAAGCTATCTTACGGAGCATTTCAGAACGCATAAGAATGACCACCATTCGCGTCGTGGGCTTCTGAAACTTGTCGGACAGAGAAGAAAATTGCTGGACTATCTCAAGACCTCGAGCAGGGAACGCTATGCAAAGGTAATTGAACGGTTGGGTCTCAGAAAATAGACCAATAAAGAAGGAGATTAATGACTACAGTAGAAGTTGAGATTAAAGGTAAAAGGATAGTTATCGAAACAGGTGAAATAGCCAAGCAGTCAGACGGGGCCGTTGTCGTAAGGTGCGGCGATACTATTGTTCTGGCAACTGCGGTTGCAGCGAAAAAGATAAAAGAAGGATTGGATTTCTTCCCTCTGACAATTGATTATCAGGAAAAGGCTTACTCGGCCGGGAAGATCCCGGGAGGATTTTTCAAAAGAGAGGGCAGACCGAGTGAAAAAGAGGTTCTTACGTCCCGTCTTATTGATCGCCCGATCCGTCCGCTGTTCCCTGAAGGGTTTTATTCGGAAACACAGGGAATAGTTTCGGTTCTTTCTTATGGGGACGAGAATGTGTCGGACACACTTGGGATAATCGGCATGTCCGCAGCGTTGATGATTTCCGATATCCCGTTTGCAGGACCTGTTGCCGCCGTAAGGGTAGGCAGAATTGACGGAAGTTTTATTGTAAATCCCGACCTATTCGAGATGGAGAAACTGGATTTGAATCTTGTCGTCGCAGGTACCGAGGATTCGGTACTGATGGTGGAAGGCGAGGCAGTAGAAGTCCAGGAGGTTACACTCCTTGAGGCCATAGATCATGCGCATTCGGAGATTAAACGTATTACGGCCATTCAGAATGACCTGAGGAAGATTGCAGGAAAAGATAAGCGGGCGTTGACGCCTCCTGAGTTTGACGAGGAACTCAGAGGAAGGGTGAAGATACATGTACTGGAAAGGATGAAAGATGCCGTTAAAATACCGGGAAAACAGAGACGGCAGGAAACGCTCGATCTTATTTTAGCCGAAACCATCGGGCATTTTAATACGCCTGAAAAAGATATGACAAAGGAGATAGCAAATGCATTTTTTGAACTCGAAAAAAACCTTGTAAGAAGGATGATCATAGATGAGGGGGTAAGGACGGATGGAAGAAGGCCGGACGAGATAAGACAGATCAGTGCAAAGGTAGGGATACTTCCGAGGGCTCATGGTTCAGCCCTATTTGTTAGGGGTGAGACACAGTCCCTTGCCGCAGTGACCCTCGGTACCGCAGACGATGAGCAAAGAATAGATTCCCTCGAAGGAGAAAGCTATAAGACCTTTATGCTTCATTATAATTTTCCTCCGTTCAGTGTTGGTGAGGTTAAACCACTGCGGTCACCCGGAAGGCGGGAGATCGGACACGGTGCACTTGCCGAGAAGTCGCTGAGGGTAGTAATCCCATCTAAAGATATATTCCCGTATACCATCAGGATTGTCTCCGATATACTCGAATCGAATGGTTCCTCTTCTATGGCAACGGTATGCGGAGGGACCCTTGCCTTGATGGATGCAGGCGTTCCGATCAAGTCGCCTGTAGCGGGTATTGCAATGGGATTGATCCAGGACGGTGAGAATAATATCGTGCTTACGGATATTTTAGGATTGGAAGATCATCTCGGCGATATGGACTTTAAGGTAACCGGAACTGAGAATGGCGTTACGGCATTCCAGCTTGATGTAAAGACAGGCGGCATAAATACCTCAATTATGAAAAAGGCACTCGAGCAGGCAAGGCAGGGAAGGCTTTTTATATTGGACAAGATAAAAGAGGTAATTTCATCCCCTCGAGAAAATATGTCGCAACATGCACCGAGGATTTATAGAATGCAGATAAAGCAGGAAAAGATAAGAGATGTTATAGGCACAGGCGGAAAAGTTATAAGGGGGATAATAGAGCAAACAGGCGTGAAGATAGATATTGACGATGCCGGAATAATAAATATCGCATCTTCGGATGAGGATTCGGCAAAGAAGGCAATGGACATAATCCAGGGTATTATTGCGGAGGCGGAACTCAACAGGATATATCTCGGTAAGGTCAAACGCATCGTAGACTTCGGCGCCTTCGTTGAGATCCTTCCGGGGACCGAAGGGCTGCTGCATATCTCTCAGATAGCCGAAAGGCGGATAGCCAAGGTTACGGATGAGCTTAATGAAGGAGACGAGGTGCTTGTGAAGGTGATAGAGATAGACAAGATGGGCAGGGTCCGCTTAAGCAGGAAAGACGCCATGAGAGAGAAAGAGGCAAAGGCATAGTCATCCCTCGCCTACCTTTTTCAATCGCAACATAACCTTTAGGATAGTAAGATAGGAAAGGTAGACAGTCTTTCCTATTTCTGTTTTTGGGAATACCTTGTCCTTGATTCAAATGTCCGTCATGTGATAAATTCAATCACTACCGATAGTTATGAAAGGCTAAAAAACCATGTTTAAAAAGACATATCTTGAAAACGGCATACCTGTAGTTATGGAGCAGATAAAGAATTCACGTGCGGTTGCCCTCGGCATATGGGTCAAGGCAGGTTCGAGGAATGAGCTGCCTGAGAAGAACGGTATTTCGCACTTCCTCGAACACATGTTCTTTAAAGGTACACAAAAGCGGTCTGCCAAGGATATCGCTATAGATACGGATTCTATCGGCAGCGATCTGAATGCCTTCACATCGAGGGAAGGCACTACATTCTATATTAAGGTTCTTGACGAGTATCTGGATAAAGGGTGTGAAATTCTGTCGGATATATTCCTGCACTCCACATTTCCCGAAAATGATATGGAAAAGGAGAAGGGGATAGTAAAAGAAGAGATAAAGCTTGTAGAGGATACACCTGATGACTATATACATGACCTTTTCAACCAGGCTATATGGGGAGATGAAGGCATAGGCCAGCCTGTTCTCGGAAAAAGAGAGACGGTTAAGTCATTCGAGAGGGAAGACCTCATCGACTATCTAAAGAAATACTATGGAACGAAAGATACGGTTATATCCTGTGCAGGGAACTTTGAGGTGGAGGCCCTGCTCGATATGCTGAACCGCAGTCTCGGCTCTCTGAGGAGAGGTTCCGAGCCGGAAAAGGGACCTCAGCCTGTATTCAACGGACGGATAAACATCCATAACAAAGAACTCTCGGAGGTACACCTTTGTATCGGGCTTGAAGGGATACCGCAGGCAAGTGATGACAGATACATATTACATCTTCTGAATACAATCCTCGGCGCCGGTATCAGTTCGAGATTATTCCAGGAGATTAGGGAAAAGAGAGGTCTTGCATACTCCATTTATTCTTACATAACATCATACCTTGATACGGGGGTATGGGCTGTATATGCAGGCACAGGAAGAAAAAAGGTAACACAGGTAATAGAACTTATCCTAAAGGAACTTAGAGGACTGTCGGATTCTGTTACAGATGTCGAACTTGAGCGGGCAAAGTCACAGCTTAAAGGCAATCTCATTCTCGGTCTCGAATCAACAAGCAGCAGGATGCAAAATATCGCACGACAGGAGATATACTACGGCAGATATTATTCGCCATCCGAGATAATGAAAGAGATAGACGCGATAAAATTGAGCCGGCTTAAAGAACTTTCAAATAAATTGGCGGGACAAAATACCTCAGGCCTGGCCTTTGCCCTTACTGTTCTGGGTCCTGTGCAGGAGGACGAGATAAAGGGGATATTGTCATAGCTAACTACTTTGGCTTAACGCCTGAAATGAGGCGACCAGCCACAGAGCTTTCAGGAAAAGTGACCAAGCTATCTCTGGTCGCCTCGATTGATTTGATTTGTTAGGCACTTTTTCGGATCAATTTATTATCGAGTTCGAGTTCGTATGAGAGAATTGTTTTAATGTTCATCTTCTTGGAAGCATTAAGAATTTCTATTCCAACTATCTTATTCTCAGATGTTGTATCTAAATTAACACCCTCAGAAATCTCAACAACGCCATCCGGTTTCTGATTTCCTAATTTAATATATATAGCATCAACCTCATTATCGTAATGGACTCTCATTTCGTCCTCCCTTTCTTCAGTGGATAGTTTGTTATTACCGTAATTAAATTTTCTTCGACAGAGACGACAATTTTCAAGGGATATTTAAAACCCGGAACATGTTTTATAATCTCATGCTCGCCTTGGTGTAAATTCATGTTTGTTAAAATGTTTACCATTATTGATTCTGAAATTCCGTAAAGTTTTGCCCGTCTTTTGGCATGCCGTGAAAATTTTATCTCCATTAGATTTCACCTTTTTAAATTATAGCTTTTTTTGCAAAAAAAGAGGTAATTTTTAACGCTGCAATGCCATATGGGACGATCCGTTATGCACTTTATTTATAGTTATTCTGTTCACGGAGATAGTATGACTTGTGACACAGAAGAAACCTTCCCTGTATCATCGGTCGTAAAGGTATAATGATCGTAGATTCCAAATAATTTTTTCGGGGGAGATTCGACACGAAATTCCATTGAGCGAGCATAGGAAGTATATACGATATCGAGTGCTTGCAGAAATTCTTCTTTGTTCTTGAACGATCTCTTAGGTATTACTTGCGGTGCTGAAGGTTCATTCATTCCACAATACACTCGAACCCAAAAAGCACCTGAAAGTGACGAATTAAAATAAGATATGTCAAGCACATGCCATAAGGTCAAAGCAGTGGATATTTTAGACAATGCCCTGAACGGAAAAACTGTAAATTGCTACAATTTTGCTACACTGTGATTTTTGCGATTGTATGGGATGGCGTAACTTATTGAAAAATAAAGTGGAGCTGATCGGGATCGAACCGACGACCTCTTGAATGCCATTCAAGCGCTCTCCCAACTGAGCTACAGCCCCTCTAAAGGTATCACAGGTTATAAAATAACATTTTTCCGATTACGCTGACAATAAATATATTAAATAATCTCCTTAACCATCCTATTCTTTCCCGAATTTCCTTCCCTTCCAGAGCATATATATTGCGGGATAGATCGTAAGTTCGAGGATCTCGGACGTAACAACGCCTCCTATCATTGGAGCAGCGATCCTCTTCATCACATCCGCGCCCGTGCCGTGACTGAACATTATGGGGATAAGACCTGCGAGGATAACGCCTACAGTCATAAGTTTCGGCCTGATCCTTTTAACGGCCCCGTGCATTATAGCGTCCTTTAAGTCTGCTGCATTATTCATACGGCCTTCCTTTTTCCACTGCCCATAAGCCAGATCGAGATAGAGGAGCATAACTACGCCTGTCTCTGCATCAAGTCCTGCAAGTGCGATGATGCCTACCCATACTGCGATGCTCATATTGTAGTTAAGGAGATACAGCAGCCAGAAGGAGCCTACAAGGGAAAATGGTACTGCGAGGAGTATTATTATCGTCTTCGTAGTAGACTTTGTATTCAGGAATATGAGGACAAAGATAATAAGCAGTGTGAGAGGTATTACAAGCCTCAACCTCTCCTGTGTCTTTAAGAGATATTCATATTCTCCGCTCCATTCGAGTCTGTATCCCGCGGGTATCTTTACACCGGTTGCTACCTTTCGTTTTACCTCCTCGACATATCCTCCGACGTCACGACCTGTGAAAAATACGGATACATAAGCGGTAAGAAGACCTTCCTCGCTCTTTATCGTTGTCGGACCCCTTATAATCTTTATATCGGCAAGTTCGCCGAGAGGAACTTGAAGTAATTGCGGATTGCGGATTGCGGATTGCGGATTATAAATATCGAACCCCTGCATTCCTGTTTTCACATTCTGCATTTCGACAGGCACGAGAATGCGTTTGAGCTTATCTATGTCATTCCTTAATTCCCTCGCATATCTCAGATTTACCGGATACCTTTCCCTACCCTCAACAGTAACGGTAAGAGTCATTCCCCCGATTATGCTCTGCACAACCTCCTGAACATCATCTATCGTAAGACCGTATCTTGCGAGTTCGGCACGCCTCGGTACAATGTCGAGGAAATATCCGGTGGTAACCCTGTCTGCTACGGCACTCGTTGTCCCCTTTATCGGCTTGATAACATTCTCGATGTCGAGGCCAATCTTTTCTATGACTTCGAT
Organism: Nitrospirota bacterium; assembly: GCA_016208875.1. Taxonomy (GTDB): domain Bacteria; phylum Nitrospirota; class Thermodesulfovibrionia; order Thermodesulfovibrionales; family UBA1546; genus JACQXD01. Next base: position 1,035 of record JACQXD010000122.1, on the reverse strand, counting down.
GTCGGGTCCGAGTACCTTTACCCCGAGAGGCGACCTTATCCCTGTTGCGAGCATATCAATACGCGCCTTTATAGGCATCGTGATCCCTCCTTGAAGACCCGGGATCTCCAGCATCACAGTATTTAACTCATCACGAATGGATTCCGGAGTCATTCCCTTTCGCCATTCCTTTTCGGGCTTGAGGTTTATTACAGTCTCGAACATCTCTAATGGCGCAGGGTCGGTTGCAGTCTCTGCCCTCCCTGCCTTTCCGAATACCTGTGCAACCTCCGGAACTTTTTTTAATAACTTATCCTGTATCTGGAGGAGCTTCGAGACCTCTGTGATTGATGCACCGGGAACAGTGACAGGCATATAAAAATATGTACCTTCATCGAGTGCAGGCATAAATTCCTTTCCGAGCTTGACGAGCGGGTAAATCGTGATTGCCACAATAATAAGTGCTCCTATGATAACGGCCCTCGGATACTTAAGCGAAAAAGCTACCCTCGGTTTATAAAGCCTTCCGAGAAAACGTATTATCGGATTTTCGCTCTCAGGCCTTATATTCCCCCTGATAAGCAGCGTCATTAATACAGGAGTAAGAGTTATTGCAAGGAACGAGGCAAAGAGCATTGCAAAGGTCTTTGTGTAAGCCAGAGGTTTAAATAACCTTCCTGCCTGTGCCTGCAGGGTGAAGACAGGCAAAAAGCCTACTGTGATGACAAGCAAGGAGAAGAAGAGCGACGGCCCCACCTCTTTTGCTGCATCGATAATGACATCCGTCCTGCTGCATCTTTTCCTTCCATCGCATATCCACTCATCGAGCTTTTTGTGGGCATTCTCGACCATGATGATTGATGCATCTACCATCGCTCCGATAGCAATGGCTATACCGCTCAGGCTCATGATATTCGATGTAACACCTAAATAATACATGCAGATAAAGGAGATTATTATCGCTATGGGAAGTGTAAGTATCACAACGAATGCGCTCGGCAGATGGAAGAGAAAGATAATACATACGACACTTACGGCAACTGCCAGCTTTATTAT